>PMCK01000441.1 GCA_003154095.1 Myxococcales bacterium
GGCAGATCAGAGTCGATGAGCGTAACGACGAAGTGGACAGATCGTTCAAGACACTTGGCGTCGGCATTGCCTTGCCTGCTCTCACGAGTCCGCGGCGCCACGCGCGTCGTAGACCAGGTCCTCACTACCACTATCGAGAGCACGACCCGGGACGTCACCTCAACCAATTGCCGAATTTTTCATGCGATACCAATTGGGTTGGTAACACGTACAACGACTTCGTGGTCACCTCCAAAATCGTACGTGGCGAATTCTGGAATCTCTTACCTCGACAATTTGGCCAGTAATGCTTAGAGCGGAACGCCAAGCGCTGCGGAATCGATTGAGCTCAATACCATTGCCGCGACGAACGCAGCTTCCAAGGCTGGTATTTGTGAAACTACTCTACCAAAATCCTTGAAATTGCCAGTGAATGCATAGAGGCTGCCATGCNNTGCTAGTGAATGCATAGAGGCTGCCATGCTGTCGAAGTACTTGTTTGGCGTCTTCGAGCGAATGAATTTTCGCTTGTTGTCGGATGATATCGGCGTCATCCGTATATAGGATGAGTCCCGAGAAATTCATGAAGAGAGTGGGTGTACCATCAACATCAACGATGGGGTTCTGGGGCGACCATTCGTCGAATTGAAATCCGAACTCCGAAAGCACTCCGGCATACAGCCCTAGCTGCCCAATTCCGGCAACAATCTCGGCCGTTGTCATTGGCTTGATTTCCGCAAACGTATTTTGCCCACCGTTGGCAAAACCTAATACAAACCCCGAGTAGTTGAGCACGTCCGGCTTGAGCCTTGCCGCGACCGTGTCAACAGTGTTTTGTCCTAAAATTCTCCCGAGAGTCGAGCCACAGCTAATAAATGGGCTTTGGACCAAATGCTCCTCTCGGTACCTCCAACAAATCTCGTCATGTGCTGCGGAGCCAAATGAAGATGTAAATAGACCGGTGGGGTCCGATGAATTCACCGGGTCAGTACTAGCATAATCATAAGCACTCGCAGGTAACGCGCTCTGGCCCGACCACATCGGATCATGGCTCACAAACGCACCGCAACGTGGTGAAAGCCAGCGCGCGCGAAGATAGTACGTATCGTCTGTCTCCACCTCCTCCCCCGCAAACCGATAAGGCTGCAAGTCAGCACCAGCCCAACCAAGCGCCTCCCCAAAAGCCGTATACCCGTAATCATCCGTAACCACGCCGTTCGAATCCGTAAGCGCACGCACACTCCCAAGCCCGTCTTCATGANNCTGGTATCCGCACCGCGAATAACCTCAAGCAACTGATCCCCGCCGCGAACGTAGTAAGCCGTCATCGTGCCGGAGCCATCCGTTTCCGCAACGACATGACTAAGTCCGCCCGCTGTGTCGACTAAGTAGTTAGTCACCTGAGCAGCGCCTCCACCCGCCGGTGTTACCCGACTTTGCACTCGCACTCCGTCCACGTCATATGCGTGCTCAACCACGGTACCGTCCGCTTTGGCAACGCGGATCAAGTGGTCTTCGAAGTCCCAGGTGTAGTCGGAGTCTGCCGATTTGGTGGTTAGGTTGCCGTTGTTGTCCCACGTGTANNCGTGCCGGCCTCCCCGCTCACCGAGACCAGCCGGTTGGCGGAATCGTAGGTATAGCTGTTGACCCCGTCGTTGAGCAGGTTGCCGTTGTTGTCCCACGTGTAGTTGGTGGTGTTTTCGGTGAGGAGGCGATCTCGGTCGTCGTAGATGTAGTTTGTGTTGGCTGCGTTGAAGCCGCTGGTGGTTTGGTTTTTTCGGTTGCCTACGGCGTCGTAGGTGAAGTCTTTGGTGTAGTCAGTGGTGCCGCTGCCGGTGACGGCTTCGTGGGTTAGGCGATAGAGGTTGTCGTAGCCGTAGGCGCGGGTGGTGCCGTTGGCTTCGTCAATTTTTGTGCGTATGCCGGTTGCGCCGAGGGTGTAGGCGTAGCCCTGGATTGTAGTGCTGCTGGGTGTGTGGACCGTTGTTAAGGTTTTGAGGTGGTTGACGGTGTCATAGGCGTACGTCGTGACGGTGCCGTTTGGTTGGTTGAGGGCTGTGCGCGCACCGTTCGGATCGTAGTTGTATGTTGTGGTGCCTCCATTCGGATCGGTGACGGTCGCTAGTTGGCCGGCGTCGTTGTAGGTGTAGGCGGTGGCAAGGGTCGTTGTTCGTACGGTCGCGCTTAGTGTTGTGCGGCTGCCGCGTGCGTCGTAGGCGTACTGAAGTTTGCGGCCGTCAGGGTATGTCATTGATACGACTCGGTCACGGTTGTCGTACGCGTAACGCGTTGTGCCACGAGCATCGACTGCCGTCGCTCGGCGACCGATTGGGGTGTAGGTGAACGCGAAGCCTGAGCCGTCCGCGAGTACCTTTTGGCTGAGTCGGTTGTTGATGTCGTATGAGAAGGTTGTGATTCGACCCATGAAGTCTGTCTTGCTGACTAGGTTTCCGCCGGGGTCGTACGTCATGGATTCGAATGCACCGAGCGGCAACATGCGCAGGATTCGCCGGCCCATTCTGTCGTAATCGAAGTATGTGGATCGACCGAGGGCATCGGTTTGTGAGATTTGATTCCCCTGCTCATCGTAGCCATAGGCCGTCATGCCATTAAGGGCATCTTTGACAGCCACGAGTCGCCCCACCGCGTCGTAGGTGTATTCGGTGCGAACTAGCGCCTGGTCGATCTTAGCTGTGCGCCGTCCGAGAGCGTCGTACTCGGTGCTTTCGGTAGTGCCATCGGCATACGTGGTGGTGGTGCGACGATTGAGGTCGTCGTAGGCGTAGGTGGTGACGTGACCGAGAGGATCGCTCGCGGTGAATTGGTTGCCGGCGGCGTTATACGTGAAGGTTGTCGAGTGGTTGAGAGGGTCGGTTACCTTCGTTCGCCGGCCTGCGTCGTCGTAGAAGTACAGGGTGGTTTTTCCGGCTTCGTCGGTGCTGACCGTGGTGCGACCCGCAGCGTCGTAAGTCGTGGAGGTGCTTGTACCATCGGGGAAGGTTGTGCTCGTGAGTCGCCCCAATTCGTCGTACGCGAAGCGGGTACTTCGTCCAGCGCGGTCAACTGATGTGAGTCGGTGCCCTTCGGCATCGTATTCCGTGGTTTCAAACGTGCTGTCGGGATAATCGACGCGCGTCAAACGCCCGAATTCGTCGTACGTGCGCGTGGTGCGGCGGCCCAGCGGGTCAACGGTCGCCGCCTGCTGCCCGATGAGGTTGTATTCCGACGTAGTGCTCGAATTGTCGGGATTGATCGTCTTGGTCAGGCGCCCCGCAGGATCGTACACGTATTGCGTCAAGAGTTCGTCCTGACCAGTTTGCGTCGTGCGGAACGTGGATTGAGTCAATCGATTGCCGTTTGCATCATATGTATATGTCGTCACGCGTCCGGCGGGGTCCCTCTCTTGGGTGAGGTTCCCGTCGGTGTCGTAAGCGTAAAGCGTGACGTTCCCCATCGCATCGGTTGTGCTCGTTTGTAGGCCACGGCTGTCGTAGGCGTGGTTGGTTATGCCGTTTAGCGCGTCGATCGTGGTCGCCAGGTTGCCGCGACCGTCATAGATGTTTTGCGTGACGCGCCCAAGCGGGTCAGTCACCTTGGTGACGTTGCCCTGACCATCGTATGCGTAGGTCGTCGTGTTGCTGAGCGGATCCGTCTCGCTGATCTTATTGTCTGAATCGTCATACGTGTAAGCCGTCGTCTTGCCTAGGGGATTCGTCTCTGTTAGCTTGTTGTCACGATCGTCGTACGTGTAAGACGTCACGTTCCCAAGGGCATCCGTAGTAGCGAGCACGTTGCCACGATCGTCGTAGTCGTGAGTGGTGGCGTGGCCTAGGCGACCGGTCACGACTTCGCGCCGAGCCGCAATCTGGTGGTCGTAGGCAATCACCTTATCGTCCGCGTCGGTGTGACTCAGTAGGCGACCCGCGTCGTCGTATTCATTGCGAATCGGCACGATGCCGCGCGGATCTTGAATGCTCAGCAGGTAATGTTTCGCGTCGTAGCCATATTGGCTGACGTTCGCGCTTGGGTCGCGGAAACTGACTAGGTCGCCTTGCGCGCTGTAGCTGTAGTCCAGAGTGTTTCCAGACGGATCAGTGATCTCAGTGATGCGACCTGCAGCATCGCGGGTGAACGTGACGCTCTTGCCGCTCGAATGGAAGAGCCCCGCTGGTTTGATCTCGAGCACATTGCCGTTGGTGTCAGTCACGCGCTCGAGACCTGTGGCCTGTGCAACGTCGAGCTGGCGGCCGTCGAGCAAGGTGACCACGAATTTGTCGGGATCGAATAGAGAAGTGCCGTCTTCTGCTGATACGAGTTCAGCATCTCCGGGCCAAGAGGCGTCGACCTTCACCGTGGTTCCACCCTCGCGCGAGAGCGAGGCCGTGGTGGGAGCAAGTGGCGTGAAGCTGACCGTGGCTTCGGAGAAATCGGCCCCGAGCTGGCACTCGCTGCGCCCGTTGTAGCCGCCGCCCGGCGCAACAACCTTTGCCTCCCATCGGAAGACCTTTCCGTCGGCGAAGGTCACGGTCACATAGTGGCGCTTGGTAGGCACAACGCAGTAGACTTGGAGCATTCCGAAGGGGCCGCCGGCTTCCACGGTTGTCTCCCAAGTCTGCCCGAGGATGCGATTCTTCTGAACACGCAGGCTATTGATATCGAGCGTCCAGCCCACGCCGAAGTCGCCCTGACGCTTGTTTCGGCTGTCGTACGTGCGAATGACTTCGATGGGGATACCGGCAACCGGAACGCTCAGGTCCTTGAACGATACCGTGAAATTGCCGATCTTCATGTTGCGCGTCAGCGATACGGTGATCGAGTCAGACGCGGTCTGGCCGGACGTATCAGTTGCTGTGAGGCGCAGTTCGTACGTGCCATTGAGGAGCAGGGTCGGATCAAGCGTGCCCAGCTTGCCGCTAGCGACGGTACTCGTACCGCTCGCGAATTGTGTCCAAGTGGAGTCACTAACATCTTTGTATTCCAGGACGTACTTGTCGAGGCTCGGTGAATCTACGGTGCCCGTAACGTCAGCGAGCGTTGTGACCTCAGCCCCATCCGTGGGTGCCGCGATGGCCGCATTCGGTAGTGGCCCGGGCGGGTCGTACACTTGAACCATGACGTCATCAATGGTTTCGAGTTCGGAATCATTGACGGTGAGACGAAGCACGTAAGTCCCATGCTTGGTGAATGTGACGGTAGTCACCGGCCCATTTACGGGGTTGAACGTAACTGGCGCCGGGCCTGAGACTAAGGACCAGAATGAAGTCAGCGCGCCGCCCTTCGGTAGTCCGTCGTCCGAGACCGATCCCGCGAGCACGAGCGAATTGGGAAGTTGAACGGTTTGGTCAGGCCCTGCATTGACGATAGGCGCTTGATTGACCGGCACGGGAAGCACGGTCAGCGTCACGTCGGCAAAAGCCGTGAGCAGCGTGTCAGTTCCCTCCAAGCGCAGGACATATGTCCCTGGCGTGGAGAACGTGGCCGTGGTCGCAGGCGAGCAAACGCTGGCGAAACTCACGGCACCCGGTCCACTGAGCATCGTCCAACAACCCGTCACTGGCGCGCCCTCAGGTAGGCCGTCATCTGTAACATTGCCGGCAAGAAGCGCGGGGTTCGGCAAGGTTATAGTCTGATTCGGGCCGGCACTAACAACAGGAGCCTGATTAGGCGGCACTGCATTGATGCTGACCGTGGACGTGGTACTCAACTCACCGTCGGTGGCCGTCAGTTGGATCGTGTAGACGCCTCGAACCGGCATTTGAACCGTGACCGACGTGGCCGTCGCATTCAGGAACTGGAAATTGCCAGGTCCCTCACCCGACCATTGCGTCGAGAGATTCCCGTTCACAGGCAAACCGTCGTCGGTCACCGTGCACGTGATGTTTGTTGTGTCTTGCGGATAGGGGAGCTTGATGGCGGGGCCGCAGTTGACAACCGGAGGCTGATTGACGCCGGGTCCTGCAGAATTGACTGTCACGACCACGTCGTCGCTGGTCGAAAGCAACCCATCGGTGCAAGTGAGCTTCAAGTCGTACACACCAGCGACTGGGAAAGCAACACTAGTGCTCGTGGAGGTGGGCGCTGCAAAAATGACTGAGCCAGGTCCGGAAAATTGAGACCAGGCGCACGCTAGCGTCGAGCCTGCTGGGAGACCGTCATCGGTGGCGGTTCCTACGAGGCCTGCCGTTGCGGGTAACGTGATGACCTGATCGGGTCCGGCGTTGACGACAGGCGGCAAGTTCGTGGGTGCGATTTGATTCACTATAATAGTTACGCTGTCTGAAGTGGAAAGTGCACCATCATTCACTTTTACCTGCGCGACGTAGCTGCCAGGCATGCCAAACGATGCCGTTGTCGCAGCAGCACTTGGCGTAGCAAAACTGATGCTTGCCGGGCCGGAGACTTGGCTCCACGCGAATGTAGCTGCGTTGCCGACAGGCAATCCATTCTCCATTGCCGAAGCCATAAGGTTTGCAGTAGCAGGCAAGGTGATGTTCTGATCTGCGCCAGCGTCCACGACTAAAGCAACGCTTGCCGACACAGTAACCGTGACTTTACTGGTTGAGTATAGCGCACCGTCGCTTGCCGTCAGTCCCAGAACATAAGTTCCCGGTGTGCCAAACGTCGCAATCGTTGCCAAAGATGTCGCGCTGCTGAATTGGACATCCCCCGACCCACTGATTTTTGACCACCCTACGCTAACGGTGCCAGCTGGTAAGCCATCGTCTGAAACGGTACCCGCTAGACTGACCGGCTGAGATTGCACGGTCACCTGGTCCTGCCCAGCGAAGACTAATGGCGGTTGATTGAGTAGGCTGGTTGCAGGCTTGACCTCTAAGACATCCATCTGGATGAATTGACCGTTGAACGCCGCGGGCGCAGGAGGGATTTCGGGAACAACGATTGGGTTGCCTTGCGCGTCGTTGTTCACAACCATTAGATTGTCTTGCGCGTTGGCAAACAGCGTAACCTTGGAACCGGCCGCAATTTGAACTGTGCGAGTGAAATCGATTGACCAGGTTTCGTGAATTCCGGCTTGGCCCGCATTGAGGAAATAGGTTTGCGAAGGTGCTTCGGTGCTCAGCGCGTAGATGTTGTATGTCCCTTGCGCGGAGTATCCTCCTACGTAAAAGTAGCCATCCTGACTGCCACCACCATACGATTGTTGCTCGACTTCACCTCTAAACCTAAGCGTCACATCATAGAGCATACCGGTCTGCCCTTGAAGGGCGGCCGTAGTGGTGACGTAGTTTTGGACTGGCTGGCACGCCCAACCACCCGGATATGGCTGACAAGGCATTTCCCAGCGTAGGCCTTGCAATGAGGCAGCAACGGGTTGGCAACTGATTCCGTTCCCTACGTATCCTGGGGGGCAGCTGCATGTTCCAGGAGTGTGGATAATTCCCAGCGCGGGATCGCACGAATCGGTCGTACAGGGATTGCCATCATCAAACGTAGGAACCTGACCTGCGGTACATACGCCGGAAACACAAGTTTCGGATCCGTTACAAACATTTGCATCTGAGCAACTCGTTCCATCGGTGGCCGGGGTATGAATTGGGCCAACGGTTGGGTCACATGTATCGACAGTGCAAGGATTGCCATCGTCCATTGCACTCGGGGTGCCTGGTACACACGTAAGCCCTATATTGACGATGATTTCGTCACTTGAGGTGAGTTGACCGTCGCTCGCTGTCAACCGGAGGTCATATGTGCCAGCCACAGAGAAGCTCGCTGTCGTGGACGTTGAGTTCGGACTTGCGAACGTCACCTCGCCGGGGCCTGTCACCTTTGACCACGTGACCGCCAGGGAGCTGCCCGCCGCAAGGCCATCGTCGCCAACATGGCCGTCAAGCACCGCAGATGGAGTTAATATTGCCATGTCGTCGCCAGCGTTCACAATGGGGCTCTGATTCGACTGAGCTCCACTGCATTGAAATGCAATATCTGCCATGGATTCGGGAGCCTCAAACTGCTCCCTCAATTCGGCATTTCGCGCTGAGTCAAATGTCCAGCGATAAATTGAGGTAGTGCTGTGCGAGGAAACGAACAGATCACCCGAAGGAGCGAAGGCCAGTCCGATAGGCAGATCCATGCTTCCAACTAGCTGTCCGTTTGCAATGGCAGACTGCGCAGTGTCGAATTGAAAGCGCGAGACAGTGCCGTTTCCGGGATTTGCCACGAACAGCTCACCCCAAGGACTGAACTGCATTTCGTGGGGGTTACTGAGCCCGTTTCCGGTGATGCTGCCGTTCGGAACCAGTGTGTCGTTGGGCGCAACTACGAATCGGTCCAGACGATCAACCCCGCAACATCGTGACACCAACACTTCGCCCCAAGGAGTGACGACAACCGCTCTCGGTGTTGAATCGGGGAAGGTTGCGACAACTTGCGGGGGATCTCCTGGTGACTGGAGCGGTAGACGCAGGAGATTCCCGACGCGTTGCGCAATGTAAATATACTTGCCGCTAGATCCCATCCAGTGAGGCGATGCAAAGAGCGAGGACGTGTTGGTCTTATGGGCCAACGGCGTACCAGACGGGTAAACCAATCGCGCCAGTGATCCGTTCAATACGGTGTCCGAGTCAATTCCTCGATTCGAAACCAACAGCTCTCCATTGTCCAAGAGCAGAAGACCCGCTGGTCTATCGAAGACGCTTGGCCCCAGAGTTACATTCGAGAACGTACCGTTGATATTCCATTCTCCGCTCGCCGCACGTCCGAATCTATATACCTCGTTGGTTGACACCGTACCTTGAGAAGAAACTGCATACAGCAGCGGAATGCTACCCGTCGGCACTGAAATATGCGTGACGCCCGAACTGTCGTTACATGAATCGATTGTGCATGGGTTGCCGTCGTCCAAACTTGGCGCCAATCCAGCAACGCATTGACCCTGCCCATTGCACGTCTCCAAGCCGTTACACGCGTTGCCATCCGAACACGAGGTTCCTGCCGCAACCGGCGTGTGAGTGACGCCCACAACAGCATCGCAGGCATCGGCAGTGCAGGGGTTGTTGTCGTCAATGGGCAGCACAGCGCCGGGTTTGCAGGTTCCAGATTGGCAGACGTCGCCCGAAGTGCAGGCGTTGTTGTCGCTGCACCCCGTGCCGTCAGGCTTGATGGGATTTGAGCAGGTACCTGAGGTCACGTCGCACGCGCCAGCGTCATGACATTGATCGGCAGAGGCACAGGTAATCGGATTGCCTCCGACGCACATTCCGCTGATACAACTATCTGACTTGGTGCACGCATTGCCGTCGGTGCACGCATTGCCGTCGGCCTTGGCTGGGTTCGAACAGGCGCCTGATAGCGCGTTGCACGTGCCAGCGTCATGACATTGATCCGAGGGAGAACAAGAAACTGGGTTGGTTCCAAGGCAAACCCCGGCGACACACAAGTCTAATTGGCTGCAAGCATTGCTATCATTGCATGTCACTCCGTCGGGCACCGAGGGGCTTGAACAGAGCCCGGTGGTGGTGTCACAACTTCCCGCCAGGTGACATTGATCTGCAGCCACGCAAAGCACAGGATTTGTGCCCGTGCAGACGCCTGCGACGCATGCATCGAATTGCGTGCAAGTGTTGTTATCGTTGCAACTGGATCCATCGTTCTTGGCAGGGTTCGAGCATTGACCGGTGCCCGTGTCGCACGTGCCAACGTCGTGGCATTGGTCTTGCGCTTTGCACACGACGGGGCCCGAGCCAGTGCACTTGCCCGCTACGCAGCTGTCGCTTTGCGTACATGCGTTTCCGTCGTTACACGCCGTGCCGTCGGGCTTGTTGGGATTTGAGCAGGCGCCCGTGGCCGGGTCACAAGTGCCTGCGGAGTGACAGACGTCGTTTGCCGTGCAAGTCACAGCCGTTCCCGCAACACAGGTACCCGTGGCACTGCACGTCTCGGCGCCATTACAGGCGTTGCCGTCAGAACAACTGGTGCCTGCAGTCAGGTATGAGTGAGAGCAAGTGCCGTTCGTGCAGGTATCGCTAGTACAAGGGTTTTGATCGTCGCAGTTGGCGGGCACGCACCCAGGGACTGGAAACCCGCTTTGGAAATTGATGTGCGCGTCGATATCCACGTACACGTCGCGGGCCACCAGTGCCCCGGTAACTACCGTCCGCTGACCGGTCATGATGGTGCCGTTCGGCGCGAGTAGCAGCCCGAAGAACTCACTGTCATTGCCGAATACGGCGGCCCGCGGCGTTGCTGAAAGAGCGCCGCTGGTTCCGTTTTGACCGAGGACTTCGATGCGAATCGAACTTGCAGTAAGTGAGGTTCCCGCTGCCGCAACGATATGCGAGCGGTCAATGGCTGCAATTCTGCCAGCTATGTGCACTTGGACAGCTCCGAGCGCTTCGATCCGGGTATCATTGGCCATCTGGACCGATGCAAAGTCGTAGCTGCCGGCCTTGAGCCGCAACTTTCCACTCACGTTGACGACAACGGCAGCAAATCGCCCGGGAGAGATTGTCGTCGTCTGTCCGGCGTTCACCGTAACGTTCGTATTGCCGGGGAACGCTGGTCCCGCAGCAGGCAGAGACGGCATGTTTCCGGGAAAACCGTACTGGTGCGCGTACGTCACGGGATTGCCGAGCGAGAGATGCGCCGTCTGCACATCTCCCACAACTGTTTTGTTCGTCAATTCGACCGAGTCACCGATGACGTTGTGCGATAGGTCGACCCGCGCGCCGTTGATAAGTGCCAGCTCGAAGCCCGGTTCGAGAAATGGCCCGGTGCCAACGTTCTTCACGCCTACGTCGCCGCCGCTGACGATGGCGCGGTCCCTTAGAGTCACGCTATTTTGACCATAAACGGCAAGATCGCTGATTTTGGGGCTCGAATTGAGCGGAGCCGCGTTTACGGAAGCCTTTTCGACCGGTTCAGACTCGTGCCTCGCGCAACCTCCAATACTTAATGTCTGAAAAATTGCGACTATTGACCACAAAAGCCTTGAAGAACTCGCACCCATGTTGATACCGCCCGCGCTCGTTGCCCAAGCTACTCGACAGTATTCCAACAAGTCCGTCAATGTGTTTTTGGGGAAATACTCGGTCGGCGCAAATTTCGCCGGGCACGCCGTTCCATCTGACACTCCTCAGCGAGAAAACGAACCTTGAACAAGCGGTCAGGGCATGCACTCTACCCGCGCCGCCCCTCAACCAACCTCACCAAAGTGCCAATAACCCGATTCACCTGGGCAAGCAGCGAGTCATCGAGTGTGCGCACATAACCAAACGCCTGCGCCACCTCAAGACAGGAGAGACTCTCCCGCATGGACCCAAGTGCCGTATGATACCGAGCAGTTCTCAACTCCCCGCGCGAGTACATACCCTCTCCCAAGTTCAAAGCTACACTACTTGAAGCGCGCCGCAGCTGCCGACCCAAGTCACGATCACGCCGCTCAATCTGGGCCAGAAGCGGCCGTAACCCGCCGATGAATTCAATGACAACCGGATAAATCTTGAGCATTGAGTACCTCCTTACAAAAACAACCCATCAACAACCGGCGCGCGCAGGGCGACTCAAGGCTGCGCAGCACCGCGCAGCGGCAAGCTGGCAAAGCCAGCGCAGGCCTTGAATCGCCCGAGCACGACGGTACAATGAAGATGCCCGAGTGGAGGTAGATTCCACACCGCGTTATCGGCCGAATTGGGTCAGGGCGCAGCGTGCAGTGTCAATGTCAGCGCGGTGTGGTTTGGGGTTTGGGTGGTGTGGTTTGGGGCGACACGAAGCAACCCCCCAACCCCAACCCCCAACCCCCAACCCTCATCCCGCACCGCGCGCCCCACTGACGCTGCACGCTGCACTCTGCGCTCTGATCTCAGAACACCAAAACTGGGTCAGCGCGCAGTGTGCAGTGTCAATGTTCAGCGCGGTGTGGCTCGGGGTTTGGGTGGTGTGGATTGGGGCAACACGAAGCAACCGCCCATCCCACATCCCCCAACGCGCACCGCTCGCCCCACTGACGCTGCACCCTGCACTCTGCGCACTGTTCTCACTTAAAATCCCCTGAGCGCGCCGTTACGAACAAAAACTCGGCACCTGGTTGCCGAACCGCGATCGATCAACTAAAGGTCACTCAATGAGCGGTCGCGATTATTCCCACTGGGTTGACCAATCTCCTATTGCGGCGGAGCTGGCGTGATCACGACCGTGCTCCTCGACGCTGGCGGCACGCTAGTGATGCCGAACTTCGTTCGTATTGCAACCGAGTTTGGCCGGGACGGTGTTGTGGTGACTCCCGAATCGCTCGAGCTTGCCGAGATCGAGATGCGGCTCGCGTACGAACGCCCTAGCTTGTCGAGGGGTCACGGGGATCCGTGGATTGCCTACATGCAAGAGCTCGCTCGCCTTGCACGGGTCTCACATCTCCCTGTGGAGGCTTTCGAGCGGCTGCGCCACTACCACGACACCGAGAACCTTTGGGAGAACATAATCGAAGGTACTGAGGCCGCCCTCGCGTCGCTGGCGGTGCGGTTTCGTCTCGGCATCATTTCGAATGCGAATGGTACCGTGCGTGAATCATTCGCGCGTCTTGGTCTTGGACATTTCTTCGAGACAATTGTAGATTCGGCCGAGGAAGGTTGCGAAAAGCCCGACCCGCGGATCTTTCGCGTCGCGCTGAATCGAATGCAGTTGGATGTTTCGGAGGTTGCGTACGTGGGTGATATCTTCAGGGTCGATATCATCGGGGCCCGCGGCGTCGGTATGCGCGGGATTCTCCTGGACATACACGGCTACCACGCGGACAAACCCTGTGAAAGAGTGCGCGCGCTCGCAGATCTGGAAGCGCTGTTAACTGCACAACAGAAGGAGTGACGTTGCCAGCACGCTAGCTCCCCGCCCCGTCCCACAACCCACTCCACACACCGCAATCCCCATTGACCCTCCACTTTGCACTCTGCACTCTGCTCGACCGAAGTTCGCACCCCATCCGTTGGGTATTGGGGCCCAACCAACCCCACAATCGGCGCACAAGCGGCACTTCGGTCAACATCGGGGGTTCCCAATCCCGGCGCATAGCGGTATGCCTACCCCCCTGATGAGCACGCCTGGCCACACCAACAGTGAATCACCGAAAATCGATGTGTTCGAACATGGGGCGCCCCGCAGCGGCCAACCTCAAACGTCCAGTCGGCGACTATACGTGCAGCTGGTGGCCCTTGAATGCCCGCGGACGCCGGGGTCGAGCAGCGTAGCGCGGACGCTGCTTGCGTTGATGGATGATTTTGCCCTGACCGGCGTCATCTTTGCCGATATGCATGATCCTTTGGGCCTGGCGGTGGTGGTCATCGAAGAGGACCCTATCGCGCTGACGGCCAAGGTTCGCAACGTGATTGGCAGCAATAGTCTGCCTGACGCCGTTAGCGTGCGTCATGATTACGCAATGCTCGGGCGCACCTATTCGAGCGGGTTTGAACCCGATCTCGAGGACTGGCTGATCGAGCGCCCGCGCCGCACGCTCCTCGACCATACAAACCAATTCGGCATTTGGTATCCCCTGCGACGGCTGGGCGGGTTCGAGCGGCTTGAACCCAGCGAAAAGGGAGCAATTCTGCGCGAACATGGTGGCATCGGTCGGGCATACGGTGAGCAGAATCTGGCGCACGATATTCGCCTCGCCTGCCACGGCCTAGATCCGAATGACAATGACTTCGTAATCGGCCTAATGGGACCCGACCTGTTTCCGCTCTCGCATGTCGTCCAGGCGATGCGCCGAACGCGTCAAACAGCGGAATTCATGGATAAGATGGGGCCATTTTTCGTCGGTCGAGTACTATACCGTACGAAGGCATGACATCAGACGCGGTAGATCGGAAAATCGGCGGTATTGTATTTGACCTGGACGGCACGTTGATTGATTCACGTGCGGACATAGCTGCCGCGGTCAATCACATCTTGGGCCAATTAGGTTATGCGGAGCTTCCGCTCGAACTGCTGATGGGCTACGTGGGCGACGGCGCGCAACAATTGATTGTACGCGCGACTGGTTTACCCGCGGATTCTCCAAAGGTTGCACCGCTGTTGGCGCAGTTCCTCGATTATTACACGGCCCACGCCGCTGATGAAACCACTTGGATGCCTGGCGGTTTCGAGGCTCTCGAAGCTTTACGTCAGTATCCGTTGAGCGTTTGTACGAATAAACCTAAAGTGACCACTTTGGCTGTCCTCGACGCTTTGCAGGCGGTCGATCGATTCGCGGTGATCATCGCCGGCGGCGATTTACCGTCGCTCAAGCCCGATCCGTTGCCAATGCGGGTGATTGCGGAAAAGATCGGCTGCACGCCTGATAGGCTCGTCATCGTCGGCGATGGGCCGCAACGNNCCGCCCCCGAGCGATTGATGGCGTCCAATCCTGATTTGGTTTTGGCGTCACTCTGGGAGCTGCCGGAGGCGATTGCGCGCTTGGACAAACATTAGGGGCTACTCGGAAGTCCACGTCGCGTCGACTTAGGCGCAAGAAAAGCGCACCGCACTACAGCGACACGCAAATCTCCGGAATTGCCGCTTCGCAGTTGAGAAGACTTGGTCCATCTGTGTGCTTGAAGACTAGCTAGCCGCGACCCAAAACAAGGTGTATTCTTCAATCATGGGACGGTTGCTGGGAAGCCTTACAATTGCTTGGGTCGCATCTAGCTTACTGTACGGTTGCGGTGGTAAGTCCGAGCAAGTCGGCACTCAATCGAGCTACGGCGGTTTGTCGCTAGCTGGCGGTGGTCACGTGGCAACTGGTGGAAACGGCGGCAGCAGCGGCGGAACCCAAGGTATCGGGGGCAAGGTGGCTACTGGGGGTGTGAACTACGCCATCGGTGGGACGATCAATGTAACCGGCGGGGCACCCGCCTCGGGTGGCGCACCGAGTACCGGAGGTGTTCACGGTTCCGGAGGTACGGTAAACACCCCCTGTGCAAGCCTGACACAAGAGGCCTGTACCGCGACCTATCAAACCAACGGTCGTTGTAGACCAGCATATGGCTGGAATACGTCTGACTTTAGCGGCAACGGCGTCTATGTGGGTTGCGGAGCTGGAATTAGCTGTACGGACGCACAAACGTGCGCGTTTCTTCCCGGTAACTCGGGGCTCTGCCTGCGATTTCACGACGGCTGCTTTCCCGATGATTGGCAGGGTGACCCCAGTTGTACTGCCCCGGGCTGCCCATGGAATACAACGTATGGCTCGGGTGGTGCTAGCGGAGGTGGCGGCACACAAAATTCCGGCGGAAGCATCGCCACCGGAGGCTCCATCAACTATGGCGGAAGTGCAAACACGGGCGGAGTCGCAGGCCAGGCGGGATCGGTTGGCACCGGATGCGCGCGATCGACTCTTGAAAGCATTCAAAGCTTGAACGGACATGATCTATGCGTGGCCAAGCTGGTAACTGTTGGAACAGGCGACAAGATATTCGGCATTGACGCAACGGAAGTGACTTGCGGTCAATACGGGGATTGGGTGGCCACCGCGCCGGCGTTACCTCTTCCTACGGACGCGGATTGCGGTTGGAATACCTCCTACGATATTTCTTCCGGCGCTTGCCTCGCTGTCTCATCTACCCCAGCCACGGATCACCTTCCTGTTAGTGTCGATTGGTGCGACGCTTACGCCTATTGCGCCGCAATCGGTAAACGGTTATGCGGCAGAATCGGAGGCGGGCCCAATCCGGACGGTTTTGCCGACGCCAGTAAGAGCCAATGGTTCGCCGCTTGTTCATCGGGAGGCGTGTACACATATCCCTATGGGAATACATATGCGCCGAGTTCCTGCAATACTATCGACTACAGGCTTGCGACGCCTTCCTCGTTACCGGAGCTGCTGCCGGTGGCATCGCTGGCAAGCTGCCAGTCATCCCTCGCAACGTATGCGGGCGTCTATGACCTCAGTGGGAACGTTGCGGAATGGGAGGATAACTGTTCGTTTGGAACGGGTCGAGACGCTGATTGCCATCCACGCGGAGGAAACGCCTGGGGTGGCGACACGCAAGGGAACCCCGCCGCGCATTGTAGTGTGGACCATAGCTTACCGTTTCCACGTTTCACGCAAAATGGCCTGCGATGTTGTTCACTCTAGGGTTGCCGAATGCATATGCCGCAATCTACCCCGTCAACAAATGATACGCCTGCGTCATCTGCGCGAATCGCTCGCGCACGAGTTCCTGTTGTCGTTCGGGCGCTACCAGGTGCCGATCGGGGTGCAACTTTGCCGCAATACGGCGGAATGCTCGCTTGACGTCAGCTGTGTCCGCGTGAGGCTCAAGACCCAATAAAAGTAGAGCTCGGCGGCGCGTTGGGTCAACGTGTCGTACCGCGCTTTCCTGAGCATCGGAACAGCCCGGTGATGCGTCCACGGCAAACTTGCGATCCCGCGACCTCGGTCTGCCGTGCAAGAATTCCTCAGGCGTGAGTGGCAAGGGTGAAACGAGCTGAGCGGGTACGGGTCGGGCAAGCCGAAAGGTGACGCGAGCATCGGTCAATTGGTAGAGCGCGGAGAGTCTTTGCGTCGATTGTTCGTGGGTCGCGTCCCTTATCACGCCAGGTGCCACCCATTGCAACTCAGCCAACAATTGTCCGATTGTCTTACCCGAATTGTCGTCCAAAAATGAAAGAAGCTCGAACTGGCGTAGACGCGAGAGCTGTCCCTTGGAGACCAGGAAATCGCCGAGTCGCTTGGCACCGAGTGGCGACTCGACGAGCCGTAGCCGACCGCTCTCGAAATGGAGGCGGTGCACGCGACCTGCAGTGGGACCCGCGTCTTCGGTGAGCTCGAGTGTCCCGCGCGCGTCAGCTCGGTAAAGTGTCCCGAGAAGGTCACCGAGCGTAGTCAGTGCCAATCGACCCGAGAGGTTCATTGGGAAAAGCCTGTTCGAGCTGGCTTGAGCCAACAATCGTCACGGACAAGTGCCACAAGACGTCGTTACCAGGGTCACGAACAATTGGGCAAATTAGCCGCAGTTACCAAGTGCCTTACGAAGCACTCGGCGGCGCGTAGAAGTCGACTAGGCGAATGGGCTCCTCTGTCAGACAAGCTTCGACTTTGTCCCTAATTCCGAAGTAGTCGCCACCAATTTGGAATGGAGAGGGCGGGTCGATTTCGATCTTTACCGCCTCGACTAGATAGTCGAACAAAATGTCGGAAGATTCGTAGTCACCACGCCAAATTGCCTTGAAATTGCGCAAAAACGGGCCTGCCGAAATTGTCGAAAGCCGGAGCTGCATGCGATCGGCTCGCTCGTTGGCATACGGGAATGCCCGGAAGCCGAAACCCCAGAATGGAATCGTGGACATCGCGACAATCCGAGCCGGACCCTCGTAGAGCGTGTCACCTTGGGCAAAGGGTCCGCCAACTCGAGTGCCCTTGGCACCCATGCGATAGGCGGAGTCCCCGGTGTTGATGACTCGCACATGCGGCATCGGAAAGAATATCGAACTCGGGATGGTTCGCGTCACGGCCGCCAACCCGTAGGATACGGCACCCGGCGCTACGCTGCGCAGGGGCGTCTTGAGCAGGAAGCTCTTGGTCTTGTCGTAGTCGGCCAAGAGTTGCGCGTCGGCGCCAAATCCACAGAACGGGGCAATCTGACCTTCAACTTCCACCAGGTGCATCGGTCGACTGCCGGCATCGGACTGGAGTCGCTCGATATCTGCTGAAAGTCCGCGCAGTCCGCTGGATGTGGCCCCGACAACCCAGGCTAGCGCGTTGCCTGTGCCCAATTTGAGCAATCCAAAGCGGGGGATCGGCACGGATTGACGGCGCGATTCCTTGATCACAGCGGTGACGACTGCCGTAAACGTGCCGTCTCCACCACCCGTGAGCACCGTACTGTAGCCTCGCCCCAATATCGTCTTCGCGATCTCTCGAAGATCGGACATTCGCTTTGAGACGAAGAGATCTCCCCCGGCCAATATTCGGTCCAGGGTCGAGATGACCTCGTCGTTTACGCTACGGGCATTCCCGTTGACCACCACCGCGATCCGGGGCGCTGCCGGAATCACGGATTCGGGCCGCGAGCGGGGTGGTTCGGTAACGTGGTCGGATTGCATTCGATCAGCCTAGCGGGCCTAATCGTGCCCCTACCTGTGCGCTTTACAAGGCAATAGGCTGCCACCTTGGACAATTTCTTAGCGGACCTCTGAAGAATTCTCGCAGCTGGCCGTCGCGTACGGCAAGCACGTCCCTACCTTTAGGGTTCCCGGCTCCCGTAGGATACGAATTTGGCCTGTGTTGGCCTTCAAATGTATAACTGACGCCAAGTCAAACCTACGGGGCGGGCTACCTTGGGTCTGCGCGTGTGACCTCACAATGGCAAAATCGACAATGAATGCTGGAAAAGTGGTGCGCTCGGTACCAACAGCTCGGGGCGCAGCGACCTCTATGAGAAAAGAATCTAGTCCCGGCGTACGTGATGCAAAACCAAGGGGTGCGGTACCGTCCGTAAGTTCGACCCGCGGAACACCCGCGCCGGACACCAAGCGCGGCGGGCCCAGAGGCTCAGCCCCTTGGGCGGCCAGGCACGCGGCCAAGCACGCCGCAGAAGCCGCCGCGCGTAACGCCTCGCCTCCTCCGCCCGGCAGTGCTCGAGCGACGCTGCGCACACCCCAAGATGCCGACGAGTTGAAGGCTCGATTGACCGATTTGTCCCAGGCAATCAGCCGCCTAAAGCTGCTCAGGCGAACGCTAGCCAAGGACTTCTGGGAAGCAACGAACATCCTGGCCGCAATGCAGGACCAGCGGATGTACGAAGTCAAAGGTTACGCGACGTTCGAGGCATTCGCAGAACGTGAACTCGAGTTTGGCAAGGCAACCGCGTTGCGTTTGGTTCGAATTCCACGAGTCTTTCAAGAAGCGGCCGCCCGCGAAATCGGCCTGGTCAGTCTAATGGCGGCTCTCGAAAGCATCGAGGGCGAGAAAGAAAGCCAGACGCGGATAGCTGTCGCACAACCGGCAAAACCACTCAAGCCACCGGCCTCCGCTGCGCGGGGATAGGCCGCGACCCCGACATCCTGCCATTCGGTCTGGTTTCGGCTGCCGGCATGGCAGCACGTAGCTTGCCGAGCTATACGCGGGCATCGCGTATGCGCTTTATCGACGAATGCACGCTTGATGTGGAGGCCGGTGACGGCGGCAACGGTGCCATCGCGTTTCGTCGTGAGAAGTTCGTTCCGCTGGGAGGGCCAGCCGGAGGCGACGGCGGAAGTGGTGGCGACGTCATCTTCGTATCCGACCCCGGCCTGAACACCCTTTACGACCTCTATCACACCCGAAAGGTGGTTGCCGATGCCGGCGCACCCGGGGAGGGCAAAGATTGTTTTGGTCGCGGCGGCACGGATAAGCGAATCCGCGTGCCACTCGGAACGATCGTTTTCGACCGCGAGACTGGGGCAACCCTCGGAGAGCTCACCCACGCGGACCAGGAATTGGTTATCGCGCGTGGCGGGCGCGGCGGGCGCGGCAATATTCACTTCGCAACTCCGGTTGATAAGGCACCTCACAAGGCGGAAACCGGTAAGCCCGGTGAAAAGCGCAGGTTGCGACTCGAACTGAAGTCGATGGCGGACGTGGGACTGCTTGGCTTCCCCAATGTCGGCAAATCGACGCTGATTAGCAACGTGAGCCGAGCCAAGCCCAAAATCGCTGATTATCCCTTTACGACGCTTGAACCGCATCTAGGTGTAGTCACCGTGGGTGATTCGCACGGTGGGACGGGGCGTCACTTCGTGATTGCGGATATTCCGGGGTTGATTCCCGGAGCTAGTACAGGCCACGGCCTTGGGATTCAATTCCTGCGGCATATCGAACGAACGCGTGTCCTTCTGCACTTAGTCACGCTTTCCGATGAACCCAACCGTGATCCGCTTGAGGACTATCGAGCGCTTCGCAATGAGCTGGGCAGCTACAATAGTGAACTTGCCGAGCACGTGGAAGTAGTCGCACTCTCGAAGGCCGATTTACCGGAAGTGTCCGAAGCATACCCCGAGCTCAAAGCGCGATTTGCGGAATTGGACATCGAATTGCATCGGGTCAGCTCAGCGACGCACGACGGTTTGACCGATCTGATGAATCGGTTGGCGCGCGAGATATTCGAGTAATTTCAAGGCTGCGCGCCGCTTGCGTCGAAGTCGCCTAGTTCGTCGTAGTATTCGTCGTTTTCTAGGTTATCGAATCGCGTAAACTCTTTGGTGAATCGCGTTTTCACGACTCCGGTGGGGCCGTTTCTCTGCTTGGATATGATGATTTCGGCAATGCCGGGTTCATCGCTGTTCATGTTGTAGTAATCATCGCGGTAGATGAACATGATTGCGTCCGCGTCTTGCTCGATTGCTCCCGATTCTCGCAAATCGCTCAATTGCGGTCGCTTATCCTTGATATTGCGCGTTTCGACGGAACGATTAAGCTGACTCAAAGCAATTACCGGTACCTGCAACTCCTTGGCCAGGTGCTTGAGCCCCCGCGAAAGCTCACTGATTTCTTGCTCGCGACTTCCCGAATCACGGCGACCCTGCATGAGCTGCAGGTAATCAATGGCAACCAATCCTAGCTTTTGCGGCGCAGCACGCCCCTCCCTGGCGTTGCGACCTATTTCGGCCTGCAGTCTTCGAACCTTCGCGCGAAGATCCATCAGTCCAAGACCCGGCGTGTCGTCGAGCCAGATCGGCATAGCGCTGAGTCTTGCCGCAGCCTCCGTCAAACGACTCCAGTCATCGCGACGAATCGTGCCTTTGCGAATATCGCCCATGCTAACGCGCGCCTCGCTCGCCAGCAAACGCGCTGCCAATTGTTCCTTGGGCATCTCGAGGCTGAAAAAGGCGACCGCGAAGCCTGGTTCGTCCGATGTCGACTCGGCGTATAGGTCGTCGCTCTGTTCGACAGGACGTGACACTGCATGTGCCACATTCAAAGCGATGTTCAGCACGAACGAGGTTTTGCCCATGCCTGGGCGACCGGCTACTATGTACAGATCGCCCGAATGTAGCCCCGCGCACATGCGGTCAAGCTGCGAAAAACCCGTGGCAATCCCGGTAATCCCGCCACCGCGCTTGGTAGCTTCGGTCAAGATATGAAATGCTTCCCGGACCGCGTCCCGCAACGCAACAATCGTACTGGCCTCGGGAATGCGGGCAATTTCGAAGAGACGCTGCTCGGCTTTGTCGATGAACGGCTGCGTTTCGCCACAGTCGCCGTAGCCCTCCGCTGCAACGTGTTGGCAGACGGAGATTACCTGCCGCAGGCGCCACTTTTCGCGAATTAGCCTGGCATGTGACTCGATATTCGCCACATAGGGAGTGGCATCCGTCAATTGAGCGAGATACGCAGTACCGCCGACCTGTTGAAGTCGATTCTTGTCGCGCAAGTAGCTGGACACGGTAACGACGTCGACCGCCTTCTGCATTCGCTCGAGATCGAAGATTGCCTCGTATATCCTGCGATTAGCGTCCGAGTAGAAATGCTCGGGCTTCAAAATCTCAGCTACCTCGTCGAAGGAATCCGGCTCGAGTAATACGGCGCTGAGAACTGCCGCTTCGGCGTCCAAGTCATGCGGTGGAACGCGACCCACCGGGGCACGGTTATCGATTTCTTCCGGGCCTCGGGTCCTCCGTTCACGATCCGTGTTGAGCGTCATCCCCGATGTCCATTAGCGCATTTGCAGGCCGGGCGATACGCGGCGGCGTGCGTTTGGAACTTAAAGTTTTTTCATTCGCATTGGAATGAAATACGCACGGGATTTTTCAGCGTGGTCACGAAACGACAGAAGCCGTTCGATATCGAACGGCCTCTGTATCTGCGAACAACGGTACTAAACCTTCTTGACAACTTCGACGCGCAGTTTTGCCGTCACTTCCGGATGCAATTTGATTTGCACTTCGGAAAGTCCAAGTGTCTTCAAGGGTTCCGGCAACAGCAGTCGCTTTCTGTCGATTGTGACGCCGACCGCTGCGAAGGCCAATTCTATATCGCGACCAGTGACTGAGCCGTACATCTTGCCTTCATCGCCGACGGCTCGCTCGATTTTGACGGCCACCGACTCGATCTTCTGTTGCTGCTCTTTGGCTTCGGCCAAGGATTTTTGAGCATCGACCAAGGCCGCTTTCTTTAGATCGCCTACTCGAAGCAGGTTGGCGGGAGTCGCGGGAACCGCGAGGCCGCGCGGAATGAGGAAATTGCGGGCGTGGCCAGGACGCACGCGAACGACGTCCCCTCCAGCACCTAGATTGTCAACGTCCTTTTGAAGGACAACTTTGATTGGCGTCGCCATCGTCAGCTCCCTTACTCGTTAGACGTGAATGGCATTAGTGCGATGTTGCGGGCACGCTTGATAGCGTTGGTGAGCTCCCGCTGGTGCTTTGCACAAACGCCAGAGATGCGCCGCGGAACGATTTTGCCTCGCTCCGTCACGAAATACCGAAGGGCCTGCGGGTCCTTGTAGTCAATTGTCACGACCTCGTCGCCGCAAAATGGGCAACCGCGGCGGCGCGCCCGGCGGAATGCGCCGGCGTTATCGCGATCCATGTCGCGATCCATTCTGTCTCCTCCTCGATCCTCTTTCATGACTCACCGTCCTTCGCGTTGTTCAGGTCGGGAATGTCGTCATCGCTGATATTTTCGATGTCGTCATCGGTATAGGCGTCAGCGTTGCGTGCGTGCTTCTGGGGCTCGATGAACCCAAGGGCTCGCTCGAGTGCCTTGTCGTCCTCCACGTCTTCGGGCAAATCGAGTTCCTCGAATTGCACGGCGTTCGGATCGACTTTGTACTCGGTCAGATCGATCTCAGGATTAATCATGACCGTTTGAAACTTGATGATGTCGTCGAGCATTCGGAGATTTCTCTCCAGTTCTGCCACCAGACCAGAACCGCCAATGTACTTGAAGTACACGTAAACGGCGCGCTTGCAGCGTCGTACGGTATACGACAATTGCCGGCGGCCCCAGGTTTCAACAAGTGTCAGCTTGCCGCCTTCGCGCTTGACGACGTCGTCAATGCGGTTGGCAATCTTACCGGCGGACTCCTTCGTCACATCCGGACGCATCAAGTAGATTGTCTCGTACTCGCGTTGCCGCGGCGGCAATGCGATTTGAAATACTGCCATTGAATTCTCCTCTTGAGCTAATGGCCCCGGAACATTTGGCCGGAGCAAGGAGCTAGTTAGTTATCAGACGTTATCTTTTTTCTTCTTACGATTCGATACGTTCATTGCGGTGCTAAGGCCGTCATCGATGACCTGATCCAACACCTTCGAAGATGCCTCAATCAGTTCTTCGACCCGGGACAAGTCCGCAGGGGGAAAACCTTCTAGCACGAAATCTGCGCCTGACCCGACAAAGTCAGCGGGTGGGCGACCAATTCCAAATCGAAGCCGCGCGAAGGCATCCGTCCCCATTTGCTCGATAATCGAGCCGACTCCGTTATGCCCCGCATCCCCGCCGCCCAGCTTGAGTCGAAATTCACCGAACGGTAAGTCGAGTTCGTCGTGCACGACCAGAATCTCCGCGGGCTGCAGCTTGAAGAAGCTAGACGCGGCCCTAACGGAAAACCCCGACAAATTCATAAACGTCATCGGCTTTAGCGCGATGACACGCTCGCCATGGGCGCGATTGATCGACACGAATTGTCCCTCGAATTTTTCGCGCCAAACCGGATGCCCTTGGCGGTTGACCCACCGGTCCACGATGCGGAAACCCACGTTGTGACGAGTGGCTTCGTATCGCGAACCGGGGTTGCCGAGCCCGACGATTAGAATCACTTACCTTTTGAGGGCTTCTTGTCTGATTTCCCTGCGGGCGCTTTACCGGCTTTGGCATCGGGTGCGGGTGCAGGAGCAGCCGCAGCTGCAGGCGCAGCAGCCGCTCCGGCAGCCGCCGCAGCGCCAGGTGCAACTTCTTCTTCGCCTTGTGACTTCTCGCTCACTACTGCCAGTACCGTTTGATTGGGCGCCAAGCGAAGGCTCACGCCTTCAGGCACCGGTAAGTCCTTGGCTGCCACGTGAGCGTCCAGTTCCATTTCAGTCACGTCGTACGAGATTTTGACCGGAATATGCTCAGGCAAGCAGCGAACCGGCAGTTTTCGAAACACGACGTGCAGGGTGCCACCAGCGATGACGCCTTTGCTCTTTCCAGTAATTTCGAAGGGGATCTCCACGTCGACGGGTACACCGAGCGAAATCTTGAGAAAATCGGCATGCAACAGCTGGCGGGTGATTGGATGGTATTGATAGTCGCAGAGCAGAGCCGGGAATTTCTCACCGCTATCTACATCGATTTCGATAACGGTATTGCGTCCGTGTTCCGCGGCAAGCACGTCCAGCAGCCGCTTGGGCGACACGGCCAAGGACTGTGCCGGTGTCTTCTCACCATAGGCGACTGCGGGGATCTGTTGGGCACTTCGTAAGCGACGCGCGGCACTCTTGCCAGATTCGGTACGGCGGGTTGCGGCTACTTTCATGAGGTCCATGGTGACGGTTTCTCCTGCATGGCTGACTGAGGCGCCAGCCTTTTCAGACGAACAAGGAACTTACGGATTCGCCATTGTTAATGCGGCGAATCGCCTCACCTAACAGCTTTCCGGTCGACAAAAACTTGATTTTGGCGCAGTGGCTAACTGCCGGGCTCGGTGGAATCGTATTGGTCACGACAACTTCCGTGAGGACACTAGCTGCGATTCGCTCGACGGCGGGGCCGCTCAATACTCCATGGGACGCACAGGCCACCACCTTTCGAGCCCCGTTGTCCATCACGGCCTTGGCGGCATTACAAAGTGTGCCCGCCGTATCGATCATATCGTCGATGATAACGCAGTCCTTGTCGCGAACGTCCCCGATCAGGTGCATGACTTCGCTGACATTGGCTTTTTCGCGACGCTTATCGATAATCGCGAGGCCCGCGCCCATGCGCTTGCTAAAACCGCGCGTTCGCTCTACGCCGCCCGCGTCGGGCGACACGAAAACCACGGAGTTGTCGTAATTGGTACGCAGGTAATCGTCCAAAAACACCGGCATCGCGTACAGATGATCGAAGGGAATGTTGAAAAACCCCTGAATTTGCCCGGCGTGCAGATCGATACTGAGCACGCGATCCACTCCGGCCGCAACGAGTAGATCGGCGACCAACTTCGATGTAATCGGCGTGCGCGGCGATACTTTGCGGTCCTGACGCCCGTAGCCGTAGTAGGGAATGACAGCGGCGATACTCTGCGCCGACGCGCGTCTGAGCGCGTCGCACATTATCAGCAGCTCCATGATGTGTTCGTTGACCGGCGAGCACGTGGATTGCACGACAAAACAATCAAACCCACGCACGCTGTCGTGAAACTCGCAGAACGTCTCACCGTCACTGAAACGACGGATCGTCGTCTTTCCGAGGCTCATCCCGAGAAATCGGGCAATTTCCTCGGCCAATTCGGGGTTGGCATTTCCCGCAAATAGCCTGACGTTCTTCACTGAGTCACTCCGCGAGCGCCCGCGCCAAAAGCCCGCAAAACGTTTGGGATCTACGGCAGCCCGGCTAAAGCGGCCGAAGGGTTAGCAGCGAGGGGGGTTGGTGTCAATGACCGGAGCAAAGCCCCTTCGCAACTCACTGAACACGAGGATAGTAGCGCAACGATTGAAGCCGAGAACTGGGTGGCAGCGCAGTTGTCACGCATTCCGATTGCCCGGCGGAATATGCGGGTGCGCGCGTGGCCCGCAACCAGCAACTTCCATCGGCCGGGTTCAATTTCTTTTGTCTTTCAAGCACGTGGCTTCGTGGCGCTCGCTCGCGCGCCGCGCAAATGGGTCGTGCAGAATCATCATACAGAAGCCGCGCCTGTGGGAATCAACGCACGGATATCCGCACCCCGATGGGCGTTACAAAATGCAAGCGCTCCTAATCCGATCTCTGATCGGATACGCTTGCAAGATGGCCAATCGTCGCCGAAACACAAGTGCACTCGTTGCCATTCTGATCACTCTGTTCTTGTCCGCACTCGCAGGAATGATCGGTTGCTCGGGATCCAGCTCGGGCCCCGATGCCGGCACGGGCGGGGCACGCACTTGCACTGATTGCACGCCCACGGGTGACATGACATATGCGCTGCCCTCACCGGCGGGCGCCGTACTCTGGACGACAACGACGATGGACAAGGTGCTGCGCGAGGCAGCACCACCTACGACGCCAGGCACTTCGATTGCTCTTTCCGCCGCCAAGAATGAATTCGAACCCTTTCAGATTGTAATTCGTTCGGATGCAGCATCGACGGCGACGCTACAATTGAGTGCTTTCACAGGGCCGTCTGTCGCTATTACTCGAACGGAAATTCGACGTGTTGACTATGTTTCGATTCAACAACCCTCTGATTCATCGTCGATCCCGAGCAGCGCGATCCCCGATCCACTCAGGCCCACGACATTTGGTGCAAGCGAATCCCTTCCAGCGGCGCAAAATCAGCCGTTCTGGGTGACTGTGTACGTCCCGCCATCCGCCGCCCCTGGCGACTACACGGCAACTCTCTCGGTGACCGTCGGTGGCGCGAAGCAAGATATCCCGGTCGCGCTGCACGTTTACGACTTCGCACTTCCCGCTAATATTGGTTTCGACGGCAATTGGAATTCTAGCTTCGAAGCACTCGGAGGTTCAGCGAGTCTAGCAGCCGTCCAAAGCCTGAAGGATTTCTTCTACGAACATCGGCTCGTCCCGTCGAGTGTGGCCTGGCCCGCGGGGCTCAACTACAACGGTGGCATCACATATGACTGCGCCACGGGCCAGTTCACCGCGGAGGCCAACGACTACGACTTCTCCAGACTTGGTCCGAAATACATCGATGGCGAGGGTTGGAACACCGTTGGGTTTCCGTCATTCGAGATCATGCAATTCGTCGATAATTCGACGCCGAGACCTCAAACGTTTTGCGGCGTGGACCGCGGCTCCGATCCTCGAGGTACTGCCGCTTACAATGCAGCTTGGTCCCAATTACTCGCCGCAATCGACGCCTACTTGGTCGCGCACAATTGGACGCAGAAAGGCTACTACTACGTTCAGAACGAACCCCAGAACCAGGCCGACTACGATATTGCAGCCTATCTGGCAAACCTGACGAAGACGGCCGCGCCCCACTTGCGCATTGCCATCAGTGAAGAGCCCAAGCCCGAAATTGCCGAAAATACGGCAGCGGGCGGACACAGCTACGACATCTGGTGGGCGGATTTGTCAGAATTCAAGCCTGACTATGCCCAAGTGAGACAAGCCGCTGGTGACACTGTCTGGTGGTATTTCCTCTACGGCGATCTACCTCCTCACTTCAACCCAATCACGATTGATCACGCTGGGATCGAATCCCGAATTCCCTTCTGGGCAGCCTGGATGTATCGAGTTCGCGGTTTTGCTTATTATTCGGTTACCGGCTGGGGTTCGGATCCTTACAGCAATCCTCGACCCGAAGGCACCAACCAAAACGGCGATGGGTTCCTACTTTACCCACCCGACCCGGGCGGTCTCGTGACGAGCATTCGCTGGGAATTGATGCGCGAGGGTGCNNGAGTGCCGTATCCAGCACGACCTCGTATACACGCGACTCCGCTGCATTCAAGCACCTGCGCGATCAGCTGGGTTCAATGATCGAGGGCAAGGTCAATGGTTACCCGGTGCTCGACTCGAAGCCCCCGGGAGCGCACCCTCGTGCGGGGTACTACATCAACTTTCAAGATCCCGCGGGACAACCAACGGCCTCCCCGCTCATCGTCAATGGACACGAATGGACGAAGATTGGCTGGGAAGGGTATGATTCCAAGAAGGGCTACGGGTGGAGCGGGCCGTACATCGGTGACAACACGATAATGCTTTACAGCTACATATCCGATGCCCCGGTAGACGACCTGCAGCGAAGCGTAATCTACGACGACTATGGCCGCACCGACACGTTCAACTGGGATATCGAAAACGGCAAATACACGATAACGGTGTCAATCGGCTGGTACAACCGCACGTATTCCCAACAAGTGGTGACTATCGAAGGGAAAAAGCTCTTCGACGTTGTTGCAACTACACCGTCGCAACCGTATCTAACCGCGTCGGTTACGGTTGAAGTAAGTGACGGCAATGTAACCCTCGAAGCCGGGATCACCGACCAGTATACGATGCTCAATTGGATGAGCATCGAGCCGGCTAATTGAGCATCGCGCCGAGCACAGGCAGGGCAAATCGGCTCAACTTTCCGTTTTTTGTCGTCGAGCACGAATTCTGCGGCGCACGACACGAACAATGAAGAACGCGGGCAGCCCCAATATGATCAATATCGGGAGCATGATGCCGATGACCCGGATGCCACCCGTCACGATTCCGGCGCTGACATGAACGAGGTCACCGCCCGCGCGCCTCAGGCTCGAGGCAAATCCGAATCCGCTAGTGCTAATTTCAGGTGTGAACCTTCGCAGCTCGAGGCGGACTGTCGATAAAGACGTTTGATTTTCGAGAAAGTGGCGTCGACCTTCGGCCTTCTCAATCTGCTCGCGTACTTCCGCCAAATGAGCGTGCACATCGAGGGCGTCCTTTACCGTCTTTGCGTCCTTCAGAATGTCGAGATATTGGGCCTCGAGCGCCTTTTCAGTTCGAATGCGGGCCTCGAGGTCGATAAACTCCTCGGTGACATCTTGACCCGTGATTTTTTCACTGGTCACATGAGCCGACAGCGCACAGAGCTGTGTCAATGCCTGTTGAAACTGTTCCGCTGGAACTCGCAGTACTAACTCAATCGTCAAAGTGCCGCGATCTTCGGATTCGGCGTATTGGTGCAGCTCGGAACTTATGGTGAACCCTCCGAGACGTTCTGCAATCGCCGTGGCTGCTTGTTCTGCACCCTTTGGATTGTCGACCTCGACGGTCAATTCAGCGTTTCTGATAATTCTCCGAGAAGTCTTGGCCACCGAGGCGGCGTCGAGCGTTGGCATGCCCGCCTTGGCAGCCGCTGCAGGTGCCTCGGGGAGCTTCAGTTCCGCGGGCGGTGGAGCTCGCCTTTCTGACGCACAGCCGTGGATGAACATGCTGGCAACGAGAAACCAGGCGGCAACGTTACGTAACATAGGGGTACCGATCTATGAACGCGGGCAGCAAACTCATCTTACAGGTGTCCAATCGAAATAGGGTGCGTACGTGTGTCCACGTGGGCCAACGGCAAAAGAGCGTCCTATCCAACCGGAACCGAAGACTTCTTACGGGTATCGCGAAGAACACATTAGCCGACGTTTACCTCGACGGACAGACTCTTGTAGTCCATCTGACCCAGTTTTCGGTCGGCCGCGAGCTTGAGGTACTTCACTTCGGCAATTCGCGCTTCGAGCAAATCTGCAGCCCAGCAGTCGATTGCAACTGGGTCGGTGCTGAGCGCGAGCGCGTTCGTAGAACGCACGTCATCCAGATTGCCGCCGCGGGGACCATTGCGCATCAAGATGCGCGTCGCGTCCACGAGGGTGAGTGTGGGACGCATCAAGGCCGCTAGCGCGGCAATACTGTCGTCGAGATCCGTGTGGAAAAGCTTTCTACGCTTGTCGGTGATACCAATCCAGTTCTTCATGCCGGCCGTAACGCGCGCACTGCCGTGGTGCTTGGCGATGGGCACGTTGATGATCTTCGTGGCGCTGGCAAAGGGGGCGAGCACGGGCCAAGTTCCGAGCTTACCTGGGATCTTGACGTCGACGTACGTTGACTCGGAGGGCAAAATGACTTTCGCGCCGGCATCGCGAGCGGCCTTGCGTATTCCGCTGCGCTCGAAGCATCGCTCAGCGTCATCCACGGGGCACTCGGCCACGATAATTTCATGCGCGCCGGCATCACGACATGCACGCACTAGTTCGGCAATAATCTCGGGTGTCGTTGTGGCCCCTTGATAGGGCACTCGTTCCCAGGCCGCGTTCGGCTTTATCAACACTGTGTCATCCCGCGACACGAATTGACCGAGACCACCCATGCGCTCGAGTGCCGCGCGCACATTGCGTGCAGGATCCTTGCCTCGAGCCACGACCAACTTCGGGCTCGTCGAAGGAAGCTTGACGCGGTGGTCCCGCATCGGCGCGGCTGTCGCCGTCAACGAGTGCAGCAGGCGCATGCGATGCGCTTTGTACAGGGCACCTGCGACGGCGAGCCCCGCGACACTGCCGCCCAGCATCAAGATGCGCCGTCGAGTCAGGCGCGTCGCTTCGTTAGCGTGGATGTCGTTCGTCATTGGTTCCAGCTCATCGCAGTCAGTTGAGCGCATGGCAGAGCGTAGCATGGGGGCAAAATATGCTGTAACTGAAAAGCCACACGGTATACGGCAGTTGACGTCGATGCCTTAGTCAGTCCGGAAATTGCCGGGATTTTCGGATTGGAATCGCTGATGCATGGGCGGATCTAGTGACGCCCGTGAAGGTTGCATTCGTCTTGGCGCTCGGAGCTCTCGTCCTGCCCGGTTGTGGCTCGTCGGCGACCCGCAACGCCGTCATCGAGGCCGCAGCAGCTGCCGCAATTGAAGTAGGTGCAGCGGCACTTCAGGCCGCCGCGGACGATGCGAGCGCGCGCGACGCCGCCAAGCAAGCTAGGCGAGCCGAAGCATCACGCCGGAGCCCTGGTGGCAATTGGCGGCTGGTGCGGCAACAAGACAATGACGCGGACTGCGACGACACCAACGACGAAGCCGACGCGAGCTGCTCAAAGGAAGACACGGACACGGACGCTGAAGCTTCAGAGGCGGATGGCAATGCCTTCAGCCTCGGGAAATGCATGGTTTGCCAGTGAACACCCTCTGGATCCGTTTCCTCGGCGGCGGCTGTTTCTGTAGCAAGTTCTGCTGCTAATTATTCAACGCGCCAGCGTTGATCCAAGCCGCAATCAGGTCAACTTGCGCTTGCGACAGGGCAGCTCCGGTCAACGGCATTGCTGAACCGCAAACAGTGCCGCCATTAGTCTTGGCATTCACTTTTTCCCACAATATGCTGGTAGCGGAGCTACCGGCAACAACGCGCGTACCGAGTCCGCCGCAACTAGCCCCAGCGGCCGCGACGCCCACTAGGTTGGTATAGGCGGTCGCCTTTGTACTCATATCGAGCATACCCTGCGTAACGCCACCTCCGCCTGGGACATGACAACCCAAGCAATGAGCACTGATAATTGCGTATACCGCGGTGAACGTATCTGCACTCGTTGAAGTGCTACCGCCAGCTGCCTTGCTTCCACCGGTAGCCATCATGCCGCCCGTCGCCTTGCTTCCGCCGGTTGCCATCATGCCACCCATGGCTTTGCTACCACCCGTGCTCGTTGCGCCACCAGCAGCCTTGCTTCCACCAGTTGCAACCATACCGCCCGTGGCCTTGCTGCCACCGGTGCCCATTCCACCTACGGCCATCATCCCGCCGGTGGCTTTGGTACCACCCATGGCCATCATGCCGCCCGTTGCCATCGCCATCATGCCGCCCGTTGCCATCGCCATCATGCCGCCGGTGGCCTTAGCGCCACCGGTCGGCGCCATGCCTCCGGTAGACTCGACGCCACCGGTAGCTTCCATGCCGCCAACCGCCATTATGCCGCCCGTAGCCTCAGCGCCGCCGATTGCTGCAGTGGTTCCGCCGGCATTCGCCTTCGCCGTCGTACCGCCCTGCGACGTAGCGCCGCCCTTTGATGTTGCACCACCGCCGCTTGCGCCTTGATCGCCACCTGCAGTCATCGAGCCTCCAGTGCCTTTGTTCGTAGAATCGCCACCACTACAATCAACGAGGGAGACGCAAGTGGCGGCAATAGCAAGAATCCTGACTGCGGATCGGGTGCCCATTTGCGCCGGGAACAATCGGTGTGCTAATTTCCTGCGGCATGTATTCGTTCAGAAGCACTAGGGGTTCGTGGGGCGGTCGTGTCGCGTGGCTCACTGGGGTTGGCATCTGGTTGGGTGTGGTCGCATTGACTCCACGGAATGCTTTCGCTGAGTCGATCGTTAAGCAGCCGGGTAATCACCCTAAGTATACGATCGAGTTCGAGCCACATCTTTTACTCGGATGGGCCAACATCGACACGAATGATCCATTCCCGCACAAGATTGACCTTGGCAATAACGCCGGTTTTGGCCCTGGGCTGCGTTTGTCAGTTCCGCTGGTGGACAACGGGTTCATCAAAACGATCAACAACAATGTTGCGCTAGGTTTCGGCGTAGACTGGGCGCACTACGGGGGGCCCGGTTCGGACGTACTTTGGTTCCCGGTCGTCATGCAGTGGAATTTCTTCATCACGGACGTGATCACCGTTTTTGGAGAACCTGGAGGCGCATTCCGTCATGTTTCTTCTCATGGTCGCTCCGAGCTGCACGTGGATGGTGTTCTCCAGGCGGGCGCAAAGTTCATGTTCTCTCGATACGTCGGACTGACGCTACGCGCGGGATATCCCTATTTTTCTGCGGGCGTGTCCTTGCTGTTCTGAACAGACCACCGGCGCGACGATCAGCCGCTTGGCCGCGTGGATGCGCCGACAGGAATCCACCTGGTACACAGGAAAACCTCGTAAGATGCGGCGATGGACTCCGTAGATATCGTTTCGGGCATGGTTTTGGGATTCATTGCCTGGTTTCTCGTTCGCTATCTGGTCGCCGGAATATATACGGTCAATCAGAACGAACGCGCCGTAAAGACTTCGTTTGGCCGCGCGCAACGGGTCGGCGCTGCGACGACTGCCGAAGATCCGGTATCGGATTGCCTCAATGCCGAAGAAAAGCAGCGCTACGCTTGCCCACAGGTTCGCGTTATCCCGCCGGGCGGGCCCTATTTCAAGTGGCCCTGGGAGCGAGTCTACAAAGTATCCGTTGCCACCGACACTGTTAGCATGGCCTTTGATCCATTGTTCCCCCAGGCCAATCAAAGCGGCAGCATTCTCGAGGCAGTCACCAAAGATCAACTCAATACAGGGCTCACCGGGCAGATTCGCTACCGCGTCAGCGAACGCAATCTGTACGCCTATTTATTTGGCGTAAAATTCTCGATTGCGCACGTTTTGGGCTACTTCGTCTCGGTGCTGCGAGAACGGATCGCCAATTTCGAGGTCCCCAAGAGTGACGACGGGGACGTAAGTCAGATGGGCATTTCGATCAACGATTTGCGCAAGAACCTGCGCGACATCAACGAGCATATGGATCGCGAATGCGCCTCTTCATCAGCGCGCTACGGCATTCAGCTCGAAGCTTCTCTTATCACGAGCATCGATCCGCCCGCCGAGGTCGAATCGGCGCTGGCGGCAATCAATACGGCCCACAACCAAGTGTCTTCTGACATTAGTCTTGCACAGGCCTCAGCGGATCAAAAGATCGTTCAGTCAAAACGAGCCGTGGAAATCGAGACCCTGAAGGCCCAGGCAGAAGTGGAGCCGCTGCGACTCTTGGCCTCCCAACTTTCAACGCTCAAACAAACCGGAGGCGATGGCGCACTTGAAGCCTACGTGCGTAACGTTCGTCTGGGATTGTTCTCGCGCGCAGGACGCGTAGTACTGGAGGTCGAGTGATGTCGACTTTAGTCGTAGCTGCGGCTAGCTTTGCCGCGTGGTTTCTGCTCATACCCACCGCATTTGCTTTGGCGCGAGCGCTAGGTTTTTATGCCATTGTAAATGAGAAGCGCAGCCTCGTATTCGTTCTTTTCGGTAAGGTGCTTGCCGTAATCGACGAACCGGGGCTACATTTTCTCTGGGGCAGGCTCGGGTGGCGAGCCATCATCGTNNTGGGGATCGGCATCTGGTATGAAATGGTGATCAGCGACCCGGTCGCATACCTTTTCAAGAATACCGATCCGCGGGGGTCGCTTGCAGCCAACGTAAGCAACTCAACCGTGCGCTGCCTGAGTAATCTGCCGCTTGCCGAAATGATGTCGGATAGACACGTAATGAGTCAGACGGTGCGCAACGAAGTATCCGCGCTTTCACAGGATTGGGGGTATCAATTGGGTTCGGTCTACATTCGAAAGGTCCATTTTCGCGACGCCGACATGATTCGACAGATTGAAAGCAAGGTTGTCAACCGTTTGCGGCAAGTGACCTCTTCTATCAAGCAAGACGGTACGAACCAAGTCAACATCATCACGAGCACGGCTGAACGCCAGGCAGCGATAGAATTTGCCAAGGCCGGCGCGATTCGCCCGAAAATCGTTGGAACGGCACTCAATGAGATATCCCGCGACCCGGACGTGGCGCGCGCCATGTTCGATATTCTAGAAACCCAGCGCATGCTGAGCAGCGAAGCCAGCCTGACGCTCATTCCACCAAAATCACCATTGATGGCCGATTTGCTGGCAACATCGGCAGCGCAGGCCGGAAGGCGCACGGTGCCGGTCACCTGAGTTCCAACACTCAACAAGTCATCGGGGCAGGCGCATTGGGACCCCACCCGGGTCGAGTTTCCGTAGGTTCGGCGTGGCAATCCGCTGCCAAGTGCCGAGAACGAGCTAAGCTTTGCACATGCATATCGTTGCGATTGGCGAACTTCGCGGAACTGTCGAGGATGCGATTCGTCCGCTCGCATTGGATCTCCAAACAACGCCTTATGAATTGAAGCTGGCGCTCAATGCGGGGTTCCCTGCCGTGGTTCTGGTTACCGTCGATGAGACACTCGCCAAGGCCGCTGTCGCCGCTATTGCGCGGAATGGACACGCACCGATCAACTGTGATCGCAGCGATGTCGTTCCCAGTTCGCGCATGACGTTGCTGCGTAGCTTCAAGTTCGCGGCGAGCGGCCTCGCGGCTCACACGGCTTCGGACGAGGAACTCCCTTACGAAGACATCGCCGTCATGCTTCGTGCGATGCACCGGACCACGACCGAGACAACGGAAACGGTCAAGGAACGCAAACTGCGTCCTGTTATGGCAATTGCATCAGGCGGTCTCGTGATGTCAAAGACAACTACCCGAACGGTTACGTCCAATACTGCGCAAAACGAGCAAGTGCTCTACATTTTCCGCCGTAGCGGGAGGCCGCCTTGGCTGCTCAGGGAACGATCGGCTCAATATGTGGGGCTTGGCACGGAGCTCAAACCGACGAGCCTAGAGAATTTTAGCAACACGATTCAGCGGCTCCGAAAGCTTGCCCCACACGCAAGCTACGACGAGCGGCTCAAGAACAGCCGCCCGCTGCGAGGAGTCGCAGACGGAATCGAAGCGAGCGACATATTTGCGCATTTGCTCGCGTCCTTTCTTGCAAAATGATCCCATTCGAAAGCTTCGAAATGTCGGACCGCTGTATCTGGCGCGTATCGTGTCCACGTGCCGTTACGACATAATGTAGGTCAGGCTTACTTCTTGACTTCGCAATGAACCTCTTCTGAAACCAACTCTGCCGACTTCTCTCCATTGCGTAGAAAAACTACCATGATGCCTTTGTCCGGCATCGGGATTACTCGTGCAACTGTCGCCTGTTCGTTCTCCTCGGTGACCGTGTAGGAGCGCCCGATTGCGCGAAATTCGGAATTGAGCGGCGATAGCGAAAGTTGGCCCTTACCCCGCTCGCCCTCAATATGAGCCATCCAATGTTGACCTTTGGCATCGCGAACGAATGCCGGGTCGGTTTCAGATTCCTTCTGTTCTTGGTCCGTTACGACAATGCGTAGCTGCTTGGGAAGCTTCTGATCTTTGCTGGACACTCTCAGCGCGCGCAGACCAAAGTCGCCACGCCCTTTGGCGAATGAAGTAGACAAAACGACGTCGTCGCCGTCGGGCGCAATATCTGGGAGCGTTGGGAAACCAGCGTAACTAGCAAACTCGCCCCGCACTGATTTGCTACCATCTAGAAACCCTACAATTAAATGGTTTGCGTGACGGGCAGCCACTAATAAGGATCCATCTTTGGCACGGTATGAAACAGGAACCTCGTAGTCCGGAGTATTCGTCGTGACTGTCTTTAGTTCGGTTGTGTGAATGTGCTTATCGTTGCCGGGCGAACCTGCATTCACGAAGAATGTCGTGTTCCATTTGATGGAACCGTCAGGCTGCTTTTTACCCTGGAGCCCGGAGCCTAAGATCCAGGTTTCACCGGTTTCGACGTGGGCGAATGATCGACACGTGTGCACTTCCGAGTAGATGGCCGTTGTGCCTTCGACTTTGAATAATTTGCTCTGCTGCTCGGGCGTCAAATCCTTTTGATCAGCGTAGTGAATGCCGTCAAAAAGCACCCGAGTAGAATCCGTATCCGAGGGCCCGCAAACTATGGTGCGACGCTTGTCTTTATATTTGTCTTCGTAATCGACAAACGCCGACACGGAGTCCCCCTGCACCTTAACCGGTGTCACGCGATACAGGTAGCGAGTGCCGCCCTTGGGTTGCGTCGCTAACCGCTTACTTTGACCCAACGAAACCTTTAGGAGGGCACCTTGTGCATCGGCGCCAACGACTAGCACCGAGGGTCTGGTGCCAACGGCAAAACCTACGGCGGCACGTCCGTCCGGAAGTATCGCTTCGGTGAGACCCGTAAGTTTGTTGGCTCCGGCTGTCCAGACTTTCTTGCTCTGAATTTTGCATACCGGGGGTTCCAGATCCTTGGGAGCCGCGGAAGGCGCTGAGGATGCAACGGCCGCTGCAGACTCAATCACCGAGCTGGCTGCAGAGCTGTTTGCCTTAGCGGATTGTTGTCCGTCTCCCGATTTGGGACGCGAACAACAACACACGGTTGTACCCATGAGTGCCAATACCGTTAGACGAACGAGACGCATGGGGTAAGTATGTCTCGCGAGTGCCGCCCCCGCGTCAACCTATTTTGTGCGACGGCCAATCGGGGGCACAGCGTGAGTGGCCCGAGTGCCCATGCCATGGTCATGGCATTGCAATGACTCGAAGGAGAAAGCCGAGTCAGAATGCGACAGTAAAGTCTCGCCTGCGAAGCTCGATATGAGCTTGGGCATTGGGAGTTGCATCATCTGCATTCCGTGTAGTCCTGTGACCTCGATTGCGATCGCTTGTTTACTGGCAACCAAGATTCACCGTTATTGAAATACCGGCCGCCGTGACGCCCGCTACGAGAATCATTGACTCCGGCCGGCATATACCAGAAGCTGCGCCTAAGGTTTGAAAGACAGGAGACAAAGTATGACAAGCAAGCCCAGTAGAGGGATGGTTATGGCCGTTGGGTTGGTTAGTCCGATGGTATTTTCTTGCGGCGCCTCGCAACCAGCCGCAACGTCACCTACCCCAACAAGTGCTGCTCCTGCACCGGTGACTTCTGCGATGCCTGCACCTGGGGTCGCTTCCTCCGCATCACCCGACGCCAACGCGTCGGCTCCTGCAACTGCAAGTGCCTCAGCTGCTCCTGCTGCCAAGCCTGCTTGGAAAGACATGAAGGCTGAGCAGCGCAAGGAATACATGAAGACCGTCGTTCTTCCAAAGATGAAGGAAGAGTTTGTCGCATTCAATGCACACGCCTACGGGGACATGAATTGCGTCACCTGCCATGGCGATAGCGCCAAGAACGGATCATTCAAAATGCCAAACCCAAAGTTGCCGAAGCTTCCCAGTGATGAAGCCGGTTTCAAGGCGCTCATGAAGAGGAAACCAGAAGTTACGAAGTTCATGGGAAGCAAGGTAGTACCAGCGATGGCAGAAATGGTTGGGGAGTCACCTTACAATCCTGAAACCAAACAGGGGTTCGGTTGCTTCGAATGCCACACCAAGAAATAGGGAGATTTTTGGGGCGCGTCTTGACACAAAAACCCGGCTTTAGCAGCTAAGGAATGTTTCCATGGATGTCCAGTTACGGTAAAATCCACACTGACCGACCATCCCATGATAGGTTTGTTGTGTATCGTCCGGGCCGGTAGCGGCCAGCGATACCCGGTGCCCCTAACCTCCCTGCCCGTTTTGGTCGATGCCAGCCACGCTTTTTCATAAGATTACTGAAAGCTTCGCGGGAACCCTATTTGTAGGGCACAGCGAAGGGGAGCTATTATACCTTGAACAAGTAGCATTGCGTTCGACAACGCCTCAGCAGCTCATTGACTCGATGGTTCAGGCGTTGGCTGACATGAAGCAATTGTCCGGAAATACGGTTGCCGCACCTAGCCATGTCGTGCGCTTCATGGGCCAAATTGGAATAGTCACCCCCTATTTCGAGGCCGTTCCGCTCCGCTTGTTGCTGGACGCTGCTTTCAAGGGGCGGGCGGTGTTCCCGGTCGCGGTGGCCACCAAGATCGCGCTCGATGTATTCGACGGCCTTTGCCAATACCATGCACTCGATGCCAAGTTGTGCGGCGGCATCTGTCCCGATCACCTGCTGGTTGGAACTGATGGCGACACGCGCGTCGGCAACGTCGCCGTCGCCGCGATAACGCCCAAGGAATCACCCTGGCGAGGCAAGGTGGAACGCCTAGCCTACCTCGCACCCGAGCAGGTCACCGCATCTCGGGGCTATGACGCAAGAACCGATGTTTATGCCATTGGTATCATTCTTTGGGAAATGCTCGCCAACCGGTCGAAAATGGTGGGTTCACCCGTGCAAATTCTCGAGTCGCTTCGAAATGCCAAAGGGGCGCCGGTGCTCTTACCCTTGGATGAATCCAAAGTATCGAGGGGGGTTATCGATACATTGAGTCGCGCCCTGCACCCCAATCCTGCAGAGCGCCAGTCGTCGGTGGGTGCACTTGCACGCGAGTTGCTAGAAGCGGGGCAGGAACCCGCAGCCGCCTCGGAAGTTGCTGCATTCGTGGAGGAGGCGGCGAAGCTTTCGCTTCATGACCTGCGCACCGCGATTGCCCTTCAGCAAATCGAGACTCTCAAGCAGAAACACACGCCAAAGTCGGGAGCCTTGCCAAAACTCGACTCCATATCGAAGCCGAGCCCCGCCAAGAGCGAGACTGAAGGGCCCAGCCCGGCCAAAGGCGAGACTGAAGGCGCCAACCCGACCAAAAGCGAGACTGAAGGGCCTAGCCCGGCCAAGAGCGCGACTGAAGGGCCTAGCCTGACCAAGGTCGCACCCACAAAGCCCCCTAGGCCGTCACCCAAACCCGCGGTAGCCAAGCCTGAATATAATCTCCCGAACTCGGATCGTACTGCGGTATTCAAAGTCACGGCGGAACTGCTCGAGAAGGCTCGCCGCGGCGTCACTAACAGCGATCCGCCACCGCCGGCAACGACGTCCGTGTTGGCCGAAGAATACCTGAGCAGCGAGCGAACCGTAACATTCGAAGTTCCCGAGGATTTGCTCGAGGAGGCCCGGCGTCTCTTCGAGGCCACCGAGCAAGCCGCGGGTGCACCAGAAGAGCGGATCACCGCTCCCCCCAGCAGTCGAGGTAATCTCGAGAAGTTCAAATCTGAGGCGCCGCTTCCCTCATTCGCGCTCGATGAGACTGAGGGACGCACTGTCGATCGACAGCACTCTGAAGCGCTTTTTCTAAAATTGCGGAGTGAGGGCCCATCGCGCCCGGCCCCGACAAACCCACCGAATGCGCAATACGACGAGGATGCCACGACGATCTGGCGACCTCCGCCGACGAGCGAACCTGCAAAATTGGCAACGCCCGTTGTCTCAGCGCCACCCACTGTCACTCCGTCCAACCCCACACCATCACTGGCCACGCCACCGCCCGCGACATCACCACGCGCCGCACCAACGAGGCCCGCGTATTGGCTACTGGGGCTCATTTTCTGCGTGGTGCTGAGCGCGGTGGCAATTATCGTTCGGCGAGTCGCCGGGCATTAGGTGGGGGGTACTCGGAGCTGTTTCACTGCGAGGGCTACGTCCTTGCCGCTCACCGTGACTTCGAGCCCTTTGAGAAACTTCATTGCGATGCCAGTTGCCTGCCCGTCGTTGCCGGCTGCCACGATGGCGGCTTTTTGAGGGTCCAATTGTACGACTATTTCCGCAACCGATAGCGTTTGAGGCAAGAGGTCGGCAAGCGTCCGGTTTTCGAGTTCCAAGTCCGCCCGGCGTGCGGCGTCCTCCGTGAGCGCCAAGGATTCCTCATTGGACTTAATGAGCTTGCGCAAGATGGCTTGGGATTCTTCTTCACTGCCCGACTTTCCGGCGCGAGCCGCATCGGTCGTGATTTCGCCAACCGCTACACGCAGGATTTCCTTTTCGACGATCCGCCCCTCTTTCATCGCCTTGAACATCCGACTCTTTATCTCATCGAGTAGCATCGTGACCTTTCTTAATGGCTGGTTCAGGTCAAGCATTGCGGAAAGAGCGGTCCCCGCAACCTCCGAATTTGCCCTTGACGCCGGAGTCGTGAATATCCGTTTCCGTGCCGCAGAGCCCAAGAAGAAAATGGCAATTCCAGGCGCCCGCGGTAGCAACTTTCCCGAAACTCGGCAGCTCACGACCGGTCGCGGCACCGCCGCCCCCCAAGTGCCGGTAGGTTATCGGGTGACGGGGACCAACGAACAAAAAAGTGTGAACTCTAGGAGAATCAGTGGCTGCGTATTGACTTTGAGTGGGCGGCCGTGGTTGTAGAGCGTGTGGTGTCCAAGGAGGACCCAACCATGCGTGGCTCGACTGCTCGCGAAATCCGGACCCTATTTTCGGCACGGAGCTGCCAGATTGCAGCCGCAATATTTTCGATATTGCTGTTCATTTCGGCGCCTGCACTGTGCAAGGCCAAGGTCACACCTCCGCCAGCAACACCGAAGGTCGAGGATCGCATCGAAACCCGTTTGCGAGAAGCCGACAAAGCTTACGTAGATGGCGAATTTTCGCAGGCACTCGAATTGTACAAGCAGGTCGATATCATCGACCCGAGGCCTAAGACGCGGCTCAGGATCGTTGATTGCATGCGCGAGCTGGGCCAGCTGTCGGAAGCAGTAGACATCTTGGAGCTGCTCGTAAAGGACACCGCGCTCGAGAAAAAGGACAAGGAGCGCGCCGAGCAGACGCTCGCCACAATCCGCTCATCGACAACCGTGCTCGCTTTACACATGAACGAACAGGAGGCACGACTGCTCGTTGATGGGGTGGAGGTCGGGCGTGGACCCTTTGATAAATCACTGCGCCGTAGGCCTGGCCATGTCGTCGTGTCTGCAACCAAGTCGGGGTTCGAGCCTTGGACTAAGGAGCTTGACCTCGCTGCAGGCTCTGAGCAAAAGGTGGAAGTGGAGCTGTCACTCGAAAAGGCATTGGGAATACTGGTCGTCAACGTCGCCGGGAAGGGCTCCGGCAATCTAATTCTCGATGGGAAGGACGTGGGACCGCTGCCCTGGACGGGAGACGTTCCCGCGGGCGCACATGATGTAAGCGCGCAGAGCGCTCACGGTATCAGCGCGCTGCGTAAAATCGCCGTGTCGGCCAAGGGTCGTACGGAATTGGAGCTCACCGTCGTAGAGAACCCGGCTAAGCTACACGTGAGCACGGCCAGTGCGAGTGCCGTCATTCGAATCGACGGAACACCCTACGGTTCCGGCAAGTACGACGGCGAACTCTTGCCTGGGAAACACGCGGTGAGCGTCGAGCAACCGGGGTTCGTACCGAATGTGTACAATATAACCCTGGAGCCCGGCGAACGAAAGTCTATCGACAATGTCGTGCTCGAACGTTCGCCCACCAGTCAATCCGCCAATGCTGCTCGAAGTAATAAGGGTATTTACGTTCAAGTGGCGTTAGACAGCCTCATCGGAAAGTCGACCAACGCGATCTCCGAGGCTTGTCCGGCGACCGCAGTCGATGGTAGCTGCAGCTCGGGACCGCTTTTCGGCGGTCAAATCGATGTGCACGTTGGTTACTCACTGGGCATATTTGGCGTCGAGGGTTTCCTGCTCGGCGGGTCCAACTTCACACTCGCACGCGCTGAGTATCCGCGGGACGTGAACCAGAACGAATCTGCTTGGTTCGGAATCGCGCGCAAGGAAAGGTATCTGATATTCGAACCCGTCTTTGGAGGGGGTGCCGCCGGACGTGTATCGACTCAAGGTAAGGCCTATCGACTAAGCACGGCTCTGGGTATGGGGCTTGCTTATCGCGCTACCGAGCTACATCGTAAAGTCGAGACGATCGGCAGCTCGACGCAGGGAACCGTGCTGCGACGAGACAATGCCTCTAACTTTACAGGTGGCGGCGGAAGCGTGATGCCCATTTTCATTTGGGATTCGGAAATACAGCTGGGTGATACGCCTGGTACTCGGGCTTTCCTGGGCATTCATTCACAGATCGAAATCGGCTCGGAGCCTACTGTGACTCCGGGCGGCAGCACTTTGGGCTTCGACGTGACCAGGGGCGACCCGCTGCCTCTCGGCTCCGGGCCGATTGAGATTCGACGTAGCCCAGCCTTTTACATCGGTCCGAGATTCGGAATCATTACCGGAAACTAGTACATCGATTCGGTTGAATTGATGTACAGAAAATCGCGAAGCGATTTTGGGTTTGGGCGGCGTGGTTGAAGAACCAATGCCCAAGGAAATGAGACAAGCGCAATGCGTATTGTCACCCGGGGCGTGATCGGCTTGCTCGACGATCGCATTCAGATGACGGATCTTTCACGAAGTGCGGTTGTCTGAATATTATCTTCTACGGATGTAACTGTTCTTGGCACGCGCGCGTAGAAGCTTCGTTCATGCGGATTTCGGTGTCAATTTTCGCAACTTGGTTCGCCTAAATTACATGTATACACCCAACAAATTGCGGACTTCGATTCGAATTCGATTCATTTGGGTGTGGCTGGCGGTCATCACCGGGTGCCTCTATCCGGCAAGGGCATCGGCCTATCCATGGATGATCCGTCACGACTACACGGGTTGCGTGACGTGCCACGCAGACCCTTCCGGGGCTGGGTTGCTCACGCAATACGGTCGCGCCCAGAGTGATGTGCTTCTTCGAATGCACTACTTCTCGGGTCAGGCCGAGGAGCCCTCGTCGACTGCGGGGACGGCCTGGGGGTTGGTAACGCCACCCGAATGGCTGCTGGCGGGCGGTTCATTGCGTGAACTTTATATGTATTCGAAGCCCGATGGGCAAAAGGCCCTAACTGCCGCGGTGCTCATGCAAGCTGATTTGCGCGCACAGATCCGAGTCGGCGGGTTTCGCGCAAGTGGCACGATAGGCGTCGTCCAAAGCAGCGCCTCACGCGCCTCCGTAGCTGGCGGTGTGGTGTCACGTGAGCATTGGATTGGATATGGTTTCGATGATGACGCCGGATTGATCCGGGCTGGGCGAATCAATTTGCCGTTTGGACTACGAATGATTGAGCACACGATGTTCGTTCGGTCGGCAACGCGAACGGATATCAATGACACTCAGCAGCATGGGTTGGCGTTTGCTTATTCGACTGATCTTGTACGAATGGAAGTGCTGGGAATCCTGGGTAATTATCAGATCAGCCCAGATGCTTATCGCGAACGGGGATACAGTGGTTACGTCGAAATCGCACCCGCTGAACGCGTTGCGGTCGGCCTAAGCAGCCTGGTCACTCACGCTAAACGAGATTTGTATCTTCAAGTTCCCAATACTCGGCAAGCTCACGGAACGTTCTTGCGTGCGTCACCCTGGCGTCCACTCGTTCTAATGGCCGAGGCCGATTTGGTCGTGAGTTCTCCGACGGGTGTTGATTCGCTCGTTGGCTACGCTTCCCTTCTGCAAGCTGACGTTGAACCAATTCAGGGCCTGCACTTGATTGGGTCGGTGGAGTCATACAAAAAACGCGCGAACGAGGGACAGTCCTGGGCAACTTGGTTGGGGTCGGGCTGGTTCTTTGCGCCTCATGCAGACGTGCGGTTTGACTTCATACGACAGAGCGACGTCGTGGGTAACGGCCGCCTCAATTCAACCTCTCTACTAGGGCAATTGCACGTGTTCCTATGACAAAGAGAAACTTGAATATCCGGGCTCTGGGTCTCGCTCTAGCAGTAGTGGCGTCCGCCACAAACGTCGCTCACGCCACGCAGCGATACCCATCGACAATTTACTACCACCTGTATTCTTCATTCGTCGCCCCCGCATACATGCCGCCGTGCAGCTTGTGCCATCTACGAGGAAGCACGGGACCTGGCACGGCCCAGACTCCATTTGCCTTATCACTGAAGGCACGGGGTCTTCAGCCGAGAGACGACACAACATTGACCAAAGCACTGGACGCGATGGACCGCGATCACGTCGATAGTGACAGCGATGGCGTCCCAGATATTCAAGAACTGCTCGACGACACTGATCCCAATACGCCGGGCGACGTCAAACTCACGGGTGAACCGGGTCCAAATGCAGGATGCGGCGGGGGTCAAAAGGCGGATTTCGCAGGTAGAACGCCCGCGGCTGCATTCGGCTTGTTGTTGTTGGCCGCAGCATGCAGGCGTTTGCGTCGGTAGCTCACGCGCCGCAATGCACTGTTGGCAGCACTGCCCGTGACAGGCTATCTTAGCCTCGTGCCTCAGCGAATCGTCGTAGTCGAAGATGAGCCCGCCATTGCAGAATCCGTAGCCTATTCACTGGAACGGGACGGATACACGGTCTCAACGGCCGCCACAGTGGCAGACGCTCGGACGCTGGTCGACAATGCCGATCTCGTCGTACTCGATTTGATATTGCCTGACGGTGACGGCATCGACATTCTACGCCAGCTACGCCAAACTGGGCAAAGGGCCGCGGTCATCGTATTATCGAGTCGTGACGCGGAAGCCGATCGAATATTGGCGCTCGAGATGGGCGCCGACGACTATGTAACGAAACCTTTTTCGCCTCGCGAAGTCGTGGCCCGGGTGCGCGCCGTGTTGCGACGAACTTCGATTGGCGCCGCGGCCGATCTGAATCAAGGACCAGCGTTGCCGCTTCGAATCGATAGAGAGACACGCCGCGCAGTCGTGTACAAGCAAGGTCTCGATCTGACACGGGTGGAGTTCGATCTGTTGGCCACACTGCTCGACGTGCCAGGTCGTGTTTATACGCGGGCCCAGCTGATCGATCGCGTCTGGGGAGATGGCTTCGCCTTATCGGATCGAACCGTTGATTCTCATGTGAAGCTCCTTCGGCGCAAAATCGGCGAGGCCGGCGGCAATGCAGACTGGATCGAAACTGTGCGTGGAGTGGGCTACCGAGTGGTCGAGGACGGCGCGACTCAGGATCCCGGTTTGGGGTCTTCGTGACTCGCTTACTCGTAGTTGGCACCGCCTCCATCGGGCTGATGCTGTTCGTTGCGTTCGTTGTAGCGCGTTGGTTGCGCAGCCGCACGCACGGCATGAGCATAAGAATGCAGGTATTCTTCGCACTGGCGCTCATCGTGGGCGCATTCTCGGCCGGCCTCGGTGTGTTGGTGGTCGATCGGGTAGAAGCTCGCGGTGTACGCCTGGCGACTCAAGCGGCCGAAGACGAGGTTACCGCGCTCACCGGTATTTTGGTCGCTGATATTGCCCGGTCTTCGGGTGACTTGACGCCTGTCGTTACGCGGCTCGAGCAAGAATTGAGGAGAGGCGCCGACCTAAGATTCGAGATGTATGACACGCACGGGACGCGAGTATTCCCGCCAGCTGACATGTCAATCGCTTCGGAGCCGGCCGTTGTGACGGTGCAGGCTCCGCTTACTGTCGCAGGACGAGCAGTGGGCCTCGTGCGCGTCGTCAAGCCGACAGTGGTCGTTGAGCGCATGCTGGCCGATTTTGCACCGACCGTGCTTGTGATTAGCCTCATATTAGGTGCAGCGGCAGCTCTGGCTGCCGCCCTGATCGGGCGCGCAATAGCCCAGCCGATTGAGAAGCTCACCACGTTTGCCGAACAAGTGAGCACGGGTGAGCGAAGCCCAGCCGTACCGGCTACATCGGGCGGTCGCGAAGTGGATCGGTTGGCGAGAGCGCTTGATTCGATGCGACGACAGCTCGAAGGTCGCCCATTCGTTGAAACCTTCGCGGCGGACTTATCACATGAGTTGAAGAATCCGGTGGCTGCCGTACGGGCTAGCGCAGAGGTATTGGAAGAGGGCGCCATTGGAGAACCCGAGCGAGCCCGACACTTCGTCCACCGAATTCGCGAAGCCGCCGGCCGCATCGAGGATTTGCTGCATGACTTGGTGAGTCTCGCTCACATAGAAGCGCGTGGAGCCGAGTCGTTGGAACGAGTGGATTTTTCGGAATTGGTTCGTCAACACACGGTGGCGCTCGGGGAATCCTCGGCACGAGTGCAATTGGACGACACGGAGGGCCTACGTGTCCGTGGCGACGCGGCCTGGTTGGCGCGCGCTGTGAACAACTTGCTAGACAACGCTCTGTGTCACTCACCGCCCGAATCGATTGTTTCCGTCACCGTGGCCCGCAGCACGACCGGTGTGAGCTTGAGCGTGCAAAACGAAGGAGAGGTCATCGGGCGTGTGCGTGAACAGCTCTTCCGTCGATTCGTCACTACCCGAACGAAGGTTGGTGGCAGTGGACTCGGGCTCGCCATCGTGCGCGCCGTAGCCGAAGCCCATGGCGGACGGGTTGAACTACTAGACGCAGGTCCCCCAAAAGTCCGATTCCGCCTATCGCTGCCACTAGCCTGACGTTGCCCGCGATCAAAGTCCCCCGACGTCGCCAAACAAACGATCGAAGTTTCGGGTGGTGTTTGGGTGAACGCCTACGAATGTCTACACTGTTCTACCCTATCCAGAACCGCAGCCGCTCAGCCCTTTGCATGAGGCGTGAACTGTTCGCTCACTGTTTGTCACGTCGGCACGGAAAGCCCCTTTCTGGCGAGAATTGGGTCTAGTCAGAGCCGAGTCATTGAATAGATCCGCCGCGTGGCCTGTAGTGGCGGGATTTTAGCCGTTCAGTGGCGTCACGCGTCGGCCGTATGGGACTAAGCGCATGCTTGCAGATCGCGTTTTCGGACCCGCCCCGGCACAAGTATCGATAGGCTTCATTGACGGTCAGGTCCACGCCGGCCATTTGGCGCGCTTCTCGCCGATGTTGCCGGACCTGACACTCCTCCTGTCGTCATCGGTTGCCCCGCGCGGATCATTTCCCGCTGAACGCGTCGCGTATGTCGGCTTTCATCGTGCGACCGGAGAACCTCCACCGCGCCCCAATTCGCGTAAGGGTGAATTGAAGATTCACGTAGCGGGTCAAAAGACGTTTCTCGTCGATCGACAGGAGGAGCAGAACTCGGGTGCAATTGGATTTTATGCGCGCCCTGCCGAACCCAATTGCCCGTTTCGGGAGATATTTTTCTACAACCACGGCATCAATCTCAGGGAAGTCAACGAACCGCTGGGGGCCATGCTGGTTCGCGAAGGCGTTGTCAACGATGGACAACTGAAACGTGGACTAGACGAACAAAAAAGCGAAGTCCGGACGCCAATTGGCCAAATCTTGGTCCAGCACCGCAAATTGGACCAAGCGCAATTGGAGCAAGCTACGGCTCTGCAAAAGCGCAAGGGCACACGAATAGGTGAAGTACTGATTGAGGCCGGCCTAGCTACCGCCGAGGATATCGAGAAGGCACTATCCGAACAGCGACGCCGAGGCGGCAAGCGAATCGGCCAAATATTGATCGAGCTAAAGCTCGTATCGGAGGTCGACCTTTCGATTACTTTGGCCAAGAAGTTCCAATTGCCATTCGTGGATTTGGATCAATGCACCATCAATTTGGGGGCAATCGAGGAGCTGCCAAGAGACTTCATCGAGAAATACAAGGTACTTCCGGTCGACTCGGATCCCAAGTCCGTCACGTTGGCGCTCGCCGATCCATTGGCAGTCGATACAATCGACCTGGTAAGGATAAGAACGAAGAAACAGGTTTGTGAAGTCGTCGTTACGCCCAGTCAACTCGAGAAGTACATTCC
>PMCK01000266.1 GCA_003154095.1 Myxococcales bacterium
TCATGCAGTGAGAGTGAAAAGCTGAAAGGCTTATGCTTCGTGTGCAGCGGTTGTGCCGGCGACAATGCGACGTTCGTTCATGCATGGGGCCAAGTACGGCACAATGCCGAGCAGTCGAGCAGTCCACCACTACCGCCTAACCAACCCAAACACCCGCCCACCCAACGACTCCATAGATTGCAGCGCACCCTGCGCCGCTTCCGAAGTAACGAAGCCCCAAGAGAGAGCGACCCGCCCGCCCGCCCGCGCTTCATACAAAGACNNGGAGTGGTTGAAGAACCAAGAAGCCAAATCCCGGTCTTTCCGTTGAACCGCCTCAACCACAGGACGACACAACGCAACCGTAACGAGTGAATGTTCCAAAATCGATGACGCCGAGGAATGGTTGAAGAACCACGAGCTTGGTGAATTATTCATGCCCCCCCCACGCGCGGCTTTCGTGCCAACGGCAAGCTATTCACGCGCTATTCACTCGAGATCCGTTGGCGCGAAAGGTGCGCGATCAGGCAGGAACAATTCACCAAGCGGCGATTGGTGTGATCACATGTACCGTCAGCGACGAGTTGTAGTTCCAGCAGAGGCCGAGGCGGCGTGCAGAGGCCGAAGCACACGGCGGCCATCCCAAGTAGAGGCCGATGCGGCAGGCAGCCCAGCAGAAGCCGAGGCAGCCGACAGCCAGCAGAGGCCGAAGCAGACGGCAGACCAGCTGAGGCCGAAGCAGACGGCAGCCAGCAGAACCGGCACCGAGTCAACCCGAGCATCCCGCGGCCGCGGCGGATGCGCGCAAGGACAGGAAGCTGGCGCGGCTGGGGTATCGGGTCGTGCGGGTGGAGGCGGGAACGGTGCTCGGAAATTTGCGGGGTGTCGCACTCGCCGTTCGGATCGCTATTCAGCGCTAATGCTTGGGTGCTTCAGCACCTGATGCGGTTGCATTTCCGTCAGCTACCGTTTGAATGACGAACTTGCCACGGACAACCAGATAGGTAGCCTTCTTGTTGCATCCCATAACCGCATACGTGTCGGAGCCCAAGACCACGACATCGAGGGTGCCGGCATCGCACTCCATTTGAAATGCTGCGACCTCCCTCAGGGAGGTCCATGTCGGGCCATCCGTGTAAAGGACATCCTTCTTCCCGCACCCAGTTGCCAAATACGTAGCGCTTCCCAGGTCTTCCGCTTGTATCTGCTTTTCGCTGCATCCAAGTGACTGCGCGGCCTTGGGTTTTGGATTGAAACCCGGAACACAAGCTGCGGTTATGGCGGCCCCGACTATGGTGGCAATCGAAAAATGTAGATGTGACCGGTTATTGAGCATAGGTGACTCCTAAGATGGTTGCTGTTCTTGCCTTTTTTCGGACCTAGCCTATTTCGCTTCAGAAGGCGCTGAAGCAGCGGGAACATCCTGCACAACATTCATCACCAGCCCGGCCGAACTCGACAAAACGTAAGTCGCTTTCTTGTTGCATCCAGCGACACCGAACGTTCTACGGTCCATAACCATCACTGCTAAGTCACTGGAGCAGGAGAGGTCGAAAGCTGCGCGCTCGCGCAACGAAGACCAGCCATTTTGGCGGGCATCAAATATCATGACGTCCGTCTTGCTACAACCTTTCGCGACCTGCATGTTGACATTCGCTGGGTCCTCCTCAATCGAAATCTGATTTTGTCCACAGTTGAGAGTCGACGCGGCTTTGGGTTTTGCCGATGGCCCGGCAGCGCATTGAAGCATCATTAGTGCGAATGCAATCGGAAGTGGATTGAGACAAGCGTTGGAAAGAAGTGCGTGCATGTGTAATCACTATCACTGTTCGTTCTCATCACACAAGGCCCAAATATTCAAGTGCAATATCGCAAGCTTACATTTTCCTGCTTTAAGAACCTTCGGCAAGACTGTCGTTCCAAGTGAGGTACCCCGCCAAACCCTGTCAGTTACCCTATTCCAGACTGTCAGCAGAGGCCGAAGCAGCCAGCAGAGGCCGAAGCGGCAAGCAGCCAGCAGAACCCAGCACCGAGTCAACCCAAGCATCCCGCGCCGTCACACCAAATACAAATCGGGCCCGATCGTTTCCAATCGAGCCCGACTCAGGGAGACAAGCGACGCGGAAGCGTCACTCCACCGTCGAATTACTTCGCAATATGAACCAACAGGTCCACAAGCTTATTCGAATAACCCCACTCCTTTGCTGCCTCCACCCGTCGGCGCTGCGCGCCGCCGACCTCCTCCAAATCCATGCTCGGTCGCCTCCGGCGCCCTGCGCGTGGATGGAAGGAGGTGGTTTAGGCGAGTTGGCTCGGAATCTTTCGCGTTGCTCGATTTGAGTAGCGTCAATGGACGATCGCTCCTCCGTCACTGTCACTGCGACTTCGTGTGCACTCGACGTCCGTTGCTCGCATTCACCCGGTCCCAGCAAAGCCGCCGGGCCCNNCTGGCGTTGTGCATCGTGATTGACGGCTAGCATGTGTCACGGATCCTGCGCGAATTGGGGCGCAGCCCGGCAGCTCTTCAAGAGCGCGCGAGCCGCCTTCCGCTTCGACGTGCCAGGGCTTGGACCCGCCCTGCAGCGGCCCGTCACGCCCGCGAGCCCGGGCGATTTTTCCCACGCGGAGCTCGTGGAATTGCCGCCCAAAGGTCACATGGCTTTGCGAACGCTTCGCAACCACAGCGAAGTCTGGGTAACGCACGACAGGGACGACTCAGTGAGTGTCTTCTCACCGAGTTACTTCCACATCGAGCGACCGTATCTAGGCATTGCTCTTCACTTCCGCGCGCTGGGTCGGTTCTTGGAAGGCTACGATGCCCACGGGCGCTACGTGCACGGTGTTCCTTTCTTGGGTGCAGAGGGCAGGCCACTTCAGGGCTACCGGTGCAAACGCCAAGGTGACACGCATGTTCTAATAGGTGACCCCGCACAAATCCCTCCGGGCCCTATTCAACCCCGTGATGAAGCGCCCATTCTCGACGGCCCCAATCGCGCTTACACGCAAGTTCCACACGTGCTCAGTTGGGATGCCCTCGCCGACGGCACAGTGGGGCTGCTCGATCTGGACGTCGTTGCGACACCCTCGAGCGGTGTTCGACTGTGCAAATTACCGCTGCCGAGCAGCGCCCGCCTCGCGGGTTGTCCCGAAAACGCGCCGTTCGTTGCCGAGTTTCCCCGAGAGCTCCACGTCAAGAGAATTACTAACTCCGGCCCGATCGTCGTGCTTCGACAGGGCAGAATCGCAAAGATCCTGGGCAAGCCGCCGTGAAGTTGGCGGGCTGCGCAAACCCCGAACTTCAGTGGGTTCATGAACAAAAAGTCGCACTGATTCACGGAACCGGTGACGCGCACGTGGGCGCGAAGCTTTGGAGCGAGCTTGCCCCAAGACTTGCCGAATTCAAGATTGATGGTTGGAGTCTGTCGTGCGGCGGCCGCGTGTATGCAATTACCATCAATAATAAGCGGGAGTCCTGCCGCGTGGATCGCATCATCGAAGCGATTGGGCGATACCTCAGGGAACGCGACGCGAGCGATTTCGTGGTGTTGCAGATGGGGCTATGGGCTGCCCCTGCCGCAGGCGCGAGGTAGCCTCGGAGAGGTGACAACTACCCTGACAGAGGGGGACACCGAATCCGAAACTGCAACCGTCGAGTCCACCCGCGTCTCCGTGCTGTCACACCCCCAAAATGTGCATCGGGCCCAACATTTCGATCGGGCCCGAGTTTCAGGGAGGGTATCGCGCCACTCTTAGCGCGACTTCAGTTGAAGTTACTTGGCGATATGCACAAGCAAATCAACCAGCTTGTTGCTGTAGCCCCACTCATTTTCCAGAAATTTCGCAATTGCGAACCCGGAGTGAAGGGGGGTGGTGAGAGGGAGACCGGCGTGATCGCTGTGTCGCCGCCGGCACATCGTACTTGCAATTGTGAAGGCCTTGTCTGCCGTGGTAGACAACCGCCGAAGAAAGTATAGGGAAACAGATGCATTGGATCGACTGGCTGATAACGATCATTCCCGTGCTGTTCGTGCTGGGCCTCGCGGTGTACTGCCGCCGATACGTCCGTGGGGTGGCGGATTACCTGGCCGCCGGGCGGGTGGCGGGGCGATATCTCATGTGCGTGGCGGGCCTGGAGTCGGCGCTGGGGGTGACGATGGTGGTCGCCAACTCAGAGGCCAAGTACAAGACCGGCTTTGCCATGGACTTCTGGCAGAACCTGACGCTGCCGGTGTTCATGATCATGGGGCTCACAGGGTTCTGCTTCTACCGGTTCCGGGAGACCAAGGCGCTGTCCATGGGGCAGTTCCTGGAAATGCGGTACAGTAAGTCGTTCCGGGTTCTCGCCGCGACGGTACGCACCACGGCGGAGATGGCGTGCAATGCCATCGGCCCCGCGATCACGGCAAACTTCTTCATCTACTTCCTGGGGATTCCGCACAGGTTCGTCATAGCGGGAGTTACCGTTCCGACGTTCGCGATTGTCGTGGGCAGCGTGCTTGTCATGGCGATTGTGATCATGTGGTACGGAGGTCGGCTCTCGCTGATGGTCACCGACTGCATCCTCGGGCTCTTGAGCTATCCGATCTTCGTGCTTATCACGGTGTATGTGATGTGGCACTTCTCCTGGAACGGGCAGATCGCTCCGACAATGAGCGATCGGGTGGCGGGAGAGGACTTCCTGAATCCGTTCAAGATGCAGGATATGCGGGATTTCAACATCTTCTGGGTGGCAGTGGGCCTTTTCAGTGCCGTCATGAATCGCGCGGTATGGGTGGGCAACGACGGATCCAACGCGGGACGGACGCCGCACGAGCAGAAGATGGCCGGGATTCTGGCGACCTGGCGACAAGGCTTCTCGGGTCTCTTGACGCTGATGATAGCGGTCGCGGTGATCACGCTGATGGGTCATCGGGATTTTTCCACAGATGCCAAGGACGTGCGTATCAACGTAACGCGGCTGGTGGCCGATGAAGTGGTGCCGAACAAGGACACGCAGCAGCGCCTGGTGACGCGGTTGCAGGAGATCCCCGTGACGGAGCACCGCATCGGCGTGGATCCGCCTTACTCGGCGAAACAGAACGCGGACACGCCATACATGGCTGCAGCCCACGATGTGCTGGGCCACGACGGCAAGGGCAACGATACCTACCAAAATTTCGAATCGCTTTACCGATCGATGATGATGCCGCTGGCGCTGCGGAAACTGCTGCCGGTGGGAATGACGGGGCTCTTCTGCCTGATGATGCTGATGATGTTCCTGGCAACCGACACATCCCGGATGTTCAACAGTTCCTCGACGTTGATCCAGGATATCGTGATGCCGATGCGGAAGAAGGCGCTGACCCGGGAACAGCACGTGCAGTGGCTGCGTTGGGGGGCAGTGGGCGTGGCAGTGGCGTTCTTTGTGGCGTCAATGCTCTTCAGGCAGATGGACTTCATCTGGATGTTCACGACCATCGTGCTCTCGGTCTGGCTGGGCGGGGCCGGGGTGATGATGATTGGTGGGCTGTATACGCGGTTCGGCAACACGGTCGGGGCCTATGCCGCCCTGATTGTGGGCGCTGCGATCTCGGTTGGCGCCATCGTCGCGCAGAACACCTGGCCAGCCCACCTGTACCCGTGGCTCAACCGAATGGGTTGGGTGCCGGCGATCAGTGCCTTCATGGACTGGGTAACGAGCTACACGGCGCCATGGGTCGTGTGGAAGATGAGCGACACCAAGTTCCCGATCAACTCGGTTGAAGTCTCTTTCGTGGCGATGCTCGCCGGGATTGCGGTTTACGTGGCAGGTTCGCTCCTGACGTACAAGGGGCCCTTCAACCTGGAGCGTATGCTGCACCGCGGGCAGTACGACACCGAGGGCGCCCACGCCGTCGTGAAGAACAGTGAACCGGAGCAACGTGGCACGCCGCGCCGCCCACGCAAGGTTTACAGCGTTGTCCTGCCCACCGCCGCCATCTGGATCATCGGCATAGTGCTCTGGAACATGTTCACGCCCTGGCCAATCAAGGGAGCGCGGACCTGGTTCTGGCTGATCGCTCTTGCGGCAACGTCGGTCGGGGCTGCGGCGTCCAGCAAATGGCTGTGGAAGAACGTGATAAGCAAGCTACTCGGCATCGACCATGAGTGCACGCGCGGCGACAAGGTCCTGATCTGGTCGGTGTTCTTGTTCACCATCGTCTACCAGATGCTCGCCTGCTTCGTCATGGTGGTGGTTTGGAATGCGATCTCCCCGTGGCCGGACGGGTGGTGGAGCAAGTACTTCTACGTCACGCAGCTGTTGGTGCCCGCGATGGTCGGGGTGGTCTCCACCGTGTGGTTCCTATGGGGAGGGATCATCGATACGCGGCAGCTCTTCAAAGATCTGGCGGCGCGCGTGGACAATCCGCTGGATGACGGTCGAGTGCACGGACACGTGTCGTTGATGGACGAGAAGCCGGGCGAGGCAGACGAAATGGCATAGCCGGCGAAGAGGGCGCGATTGGTGAGGATGCGAGTGGCACTACGCGTGCGGCGGCACGCGGCTCAGTCGCCACCCCACACTGACGTTGCCCCTGCACGCTGCACCCTGACACGAGGCGCCCGCCACACGGGTGGTGCGGGTGGAGGCGGGGGCGGTGCGTGGTGCAATGCACGCGGTCGTTGAAACATTGCGGACCGCCTTGGCTGTTTGAAACTGCCTCAGCTCACGATCGGTTGGTCTCAGGACACGAGTTAACCTGCCCCGATTAGCTCGCACTCCAGGATGTAGTGGGCGTGACCACCATCATCGCTCCAAGCATTCGTGTGTTGGACTTCGACGAAAGTAGGCACGGAATTCTCTCGTACGACCAGCTTGCCTCCAGTCAGCGTTATCGTTTCTTTCCAGGGCGTGGTCTCGAGAAGAATTTTTCGCACTTGCCAGTCACGAAAAAGATTTGGCATGCCGGTTACGTCCTTCAGGCCTTCGAAATAGAAAAACGGGTCGATTCCAACGTAGATTCGGCCTGTAATGCAGCCGCCATTCTCGACCCAGGCAGGCGGTGCAGCATCTTGAAACGCCGGAGCCCCAAAGTAGATTACCCAAGCATTGCTAGCGACGTGGACGACTTGCGCGCGGACTTGGTACTCAGCGCCGATCAGTGTACGAGCAAACGCGAGGTTGCCCAACGCGGCATAACCTGGCCAATCAACTGTCCGCTGGCGCGGAGCCATTCCACTAAACCGAACGCCACCGGATTCGATTGTTCGGAAACAACCGCCTGGCTACTTCACCCCGACCACTACACTGGTATCGCCAATGATGTAATGATCGAGGAATCGATCCGTTAACTGGTAAGCCTTGAGGCGGTTCTCGTTGCGGGAGAAGCCGTGTCCTTCGTCGGGGAAGATGAGGTAGTGCACGGGAACCTGCCGTTTCTTGAGCTCGTTCACGATGCGGTCGGACTGATCCTGCTTGACCCGCGCGTCGTTGGTGCCTTGAACGACCAGCACTGGGCTGGTGATGTTCTGGACATAGTTGATCGGCGAGCGATCGTGTTGATAGGCGGCGTGTGCTGGGTTCTTCGGATCACCGAATTTCTGGTAGATGTAGCTCGCTCCCGCTGCCCAGTAGGCTGGAAAACTCTCGACTAGCGTTTTGAGATCCGCGATACCGAAGTAATCGACGCTGGCGGCGAACTCGCCGGGTGTAAACGTCGCTGCGGCCAGGGCCATGTAGCCACCATAGCTCCCGCCGAGCACGACCACCTTTGCCGGGTCGACCTGCGCCCCTTTCACCAGCCAGGCCTTCGCGGCCACGATGTCTTTGAGCGGCCCACCGCCGAGGTCGAGGTTGTCTAGCCGCGTATAGGTCTTGCCGTAGCCAGTCGAACCGCGAACATTGGGCACGAGCACTACGTAGCCCTTGCTTACGAGGTACTGCCGGAGCGGAGCGAACCCCCGTCTAGATTGCTCTGTCGGGCCTCCGTGGACATCGATTACCGCTGGGAATGGCCCATTGCCTGCTGGACGGTAGACATAGGCAGGGACCTGCCTTTGGTCGAACGATGCGATTCTGATCGATTGCCCGCTGACCATCTTGTGCGCCCTCAGTGATTCGGGCAGCACTTCAGTGAGCTTGCGTGACTCGTTCTNNTCTCTAGCTTTGGCAGGGCCACCACTTTGCCATTCTTTGCATCCGTCAGAGCCAACTCCGGCGTGCCGTCGTTGTTGGTCTCGGTGCGGAAGTACTTCCAGCCTTTGGAGAACCCCACGGCCTCTACGTCCCACTCTGGCTGCAGTACGGGCTTGGAGGTCTTGGTGCCGAGGTTCATCGAGTAGAGGCCCTGGAACTCGCGGTCTTTGTCGGTGGTGTAAAAGAGGGTCTTCGAGTCCTTGGTGAAGTCCTGCGACCTGAACCGAGCGTCGCCGTCATGCTGGGTGAGCAGCACCAAGTCTTTCTTGCCGCGCTCGAGGAGGTAAAGGTTGTTGTTGGCGTCTGAGAGCGTCTCCTCGATGATGAAGCGCTTGTGGTTGCGGCTGGTCCGGTTAAATGTGCGGTTCCCCGATGATTCCCAGAGTATCGTCGACTTGCGAGTGGCAACATCGAACTCAACCAGATCCAGGTACTTGCCGTCGCGCCGGTTGGATAGATAGAGGAATGTCTTGCCGTCTTCTGCCCAGTGGATGAACAGTGTGCGCGCCCCGGCAGGGTAATCCGCCGTCAAATCTTTGGGTTCTTTGCCTGATGCGTCGGTCAGGTAAAGGTGTGGCAGTTCGTTGCCCCCGTCGTCCGATTCATAGACGAGCAGATCCTTGGTCGGGCAAAAAGAAAATGAGTGAACGAAGCCCTTCACGTGGGTCACCTGTCGTGCAGTGCCGCCCTCGACCGGCTTAATCCATACATCGCCCCGGCCCGCTTCATCGCTAAAATAGGCCACGAGCTTCTCGTCAAATGAGAACGATGCGCCGCCAACCCGGCGGATCTTGAAGTATTCCTCCAGCGCCACGGGAGCCTTCGGGGCGTGTGACACGGGCTTGGCAGCTTCGAGCGTGGGGACCGCAAGCGGGGCCGGTGGCGGTGGCGCGGGCGTGACGGTTTTCTGCGGCGCGGTGCAGCCGGCGACAAGCGCCAGAACGACGATGAAGCATAATTTCATTGTAATCTCCTAAAGCGGGTGCAGCTTAGTCCAAAAGCTGCAGAAGTGGTTAGCGTCGAATGCTGAATTCCCCTCTCGGCGAGCCAAGGCAATGATTTCTATGGTCCACTCGATCCGTTTTTCGTTGTGGTGCCTCCTGGCGGTCAGCGCTTCGGCTTGCGATAGGAGATCAACCGCGGGTTGGCTCTCAAACGTCCAATCTCGCCGACGGAGCGGCTCCATCCGAGGCACCGCCCTGTGCCCCCTCGCTCGCCACGCTCCACGCACCACTTTGACCCTGACGCTGCACACTGCACCCTGGCACGAGGCGCCCACCGCCCCGATTGCACCCAGACAACGCGCGCCGTCACAACCAAATCATTCCCCCCAAAAACACATCGGGCCCAACCTTTCGACTGGGCCCGACTTTCAGGGGGGGATTAAAACGAGCGGCACCCGCCGCTTCACGAATTACTTCGCAATATGGACCAACAAGTCCACAAGCTTATTCGAATAACCCCACTCATTCTGGGCTGCCTCCACCCGTCGCCGCTGCGCGGCGCCGACCTCCTCCAACGCCATACTCGGTCGCCTTCGGCGCCCTGCGTGTGGCGGGAAGGAGGTGGTTTGGGCAGGTGGATTCGAGATCTTTCGAGTTCGCTCGGGTTTAGTCCCGAGCAATTGACGATGAATCACTTTATTTGTTGGTCGTGCAATAGTAGATTCACCTTGTGAAAGTCAGGGATGTAATTCGAATAATCGAGGACGACGGCTGGGTGCTTGTTCGCCAAAGAGGGTCCCATCGCCAGTTCAAACATCCGACAAAACAGGGGCTAGTGACCATTGCGGGGGGCCCTGGGGACGACCTAGCTCCCGGTACCCTGAACAGTGTGCTAAAACAAGCGAGTTTGAAGCCATGAGGTATCTAGTCGTTCTCGAAGAAACTTCCACGGGCTATTCGGCTTACTCACCTGATGTGCCTGGGTGTGTCGCAACCGGAAACACGGTTGATGACGCCGAGCGCGAAATGGCGGCGGCGATTGCCTTTCACTTGGAAGGAATGAAAAGCGAAGGGCTCGAGCTACCCGCCCCGCATTCCTCGTCGATGTACGTGGATATACCAGCTTAGGGGGCTGGTGCTGCCTCCACCCGTCGGTGCTGCGCGCCGCGACCTCCTCCAAATCCATGTTCACTGCGCGCTACGCGCGCTGCTTGCTTCGCGGCGCCCTGCGCGCCAGGTGTTGGAGTGACCATGGACAAAGCTGAGTTAACGCTCGGCGCCGTCAATGAAGCGGCGGGCGGCGAACTCGCTGGCCCTGCGCTAGCGCCACCGTAATGGCCGTTGCGGTGCATTCCAACGTTTGGGGTTAATCCGTCAGTTGCTGGCTGAGGTTCCGCATGTGATTGGCGAGCAGTCTCCAACCGTGTCGAGGCCGCCTGACGCTAGTTGGACTCCTGCGATTGAGTAAGCTCCGTCGCCCCCGAAACCACTCATCGCTAGCTGCCCGACCAATTTCCCTGAAACTCGGTCATAGTAGTAAAAGTTGACGAAGTGCATCGTAGCGGTCCTTGCAATATCGAACCTATTGCAGTTCTCGAGGAGCTCGGCATTCCCACTTCCAGCCACGCACGCAGCCTTTAAGCTAGGCCAGTCTCGCTCGCAGAAGTCGCTCGTGCTTGGCACGAGGCCGTTGATCGACGAGCAATTCACGACGAAGTAGCCGGCGACGGGGCCAGCCTGACATCCATCAGAAACACGGGCTCGCGATAGCGCAGCGTCGCACAAACCATTAATTGTGCATTCCGGCAATGCGTTGACATCGGGCAGCGAACTCGTTGTAAGCGTGTACGAGCACACCGGCACGTCAGCGTCCGCCGCGCCCGTCGAGTTAGTGTTGGTGCTCGAACGCCCCCCTGTAGAGCTCGAACCGGAGAGCGAGTTCGCAATGCTGCCACCTCCGACGCCGAGCTGACCCCCTCTGGCGCTGGTTCCTCTGTCGCGCCCGTCATCAGTCCGCCCTCCGCAAGAGCAGATGTCAAACAAGACGAATAGCAGGAAAGCAACCTCAGCTAAATTTAAACTCACGCTACTAACAGCCCGCCGNNAAACAAGACGAATAGCAGGAAAGCAAGAGGCCTCATCGAAAGGAACCAAGGTAGCGCGTGCTCCGGGAACTAGCTCTGGTAATTATGTCGCATCGGCACGGAACCGTCGGAATATTCGAAATGTGGGGCATCGGTCCGTGGACACACGATGGCCCTGCTGCTCATTTTTCCTTATTCGCGCGAAGGAGTTGCCGGGGTCCGGCCTCGCGCACGGCCACGTGCCGCCAACGACAAAGAAAGCAAAGCACCGGCGTTTCCACCGGTGCTTTGCGGCTACTACCAATGAATACCAACTAATGTTCAGTCCAATGACTACGATCCGTCAACGTCAGAAAGTAAGAAATAAGCGAAGCTGCTTGTAGACTAAGCGTGCACCGCAGGCGGCTGCGGCACAGGGGGATCGACGGGTGTGGGATCGGGTGAATCGTCGGCACTGCGCCGTCGAGAGACACCGAGCATAATGCGATAATCGCGACGGAAAACCCCGACCGAAGCCGTAGTGCGCCAATCGCGCAACCAATCATCGAACTCGCCTGCAGCCGCTTGAAGCGACTCCTCGGAAGCGGAAATCGCAGCAGGTGCACGCGGAGGCGCCGCCTGCTTTACGACCTCGATCAGCCCCCGCAAATGCGCCTCGATCTGCGGAGTAACGATATTGCGCGACTCCAACGTCGCGGCAGCGGCCTTATCGGCATCCCGCGAATTCGCACGTGCCGCATCCGTCCCATCGCGAAGCGCAGCATACCGATCGAGAAAAGTCTGCACCGAACCCAGCGACTCAGGCCCCGTCTTCGCGCTCAACCCATCGCCGAAAATGTAAGCGTATTGCTCCGGATGCAACCGATGCAAAGCCGCCGTCGACCGACGAAACGCCGGCTCATCGAACCGATCAATCTCCGTCAAAGCGCTCAACTGGTCCGTCGTCTTAGTCAAAGTCGGCGCCGCCTTCGCAGTCGCCCCCATATACCCCAACATCTTCAAATAAAGATCCCAACC
>PMCK01000067.1 GCA_003154095.1 Myxococcales bacterium
CGCTCAGTGTCGAAGAGGTCATCGCCACTGTGCGCGGTGACAACGGAGCGCCCAAGACCTGGTGGAAAGAACCGACCGAATTCACCATAGGGCCGCACGCCGATCTCGACCCACCACGCACCGGCTTCGGTTGAAATGCGCATGCAGGGGGTACTGTCGGCAACCACTGTGCGACACGCACCCAGCTCGGCACTGCGGATCTCAACATGCTCTGCGAGCCGCGCGAGAATGGCTAGCCCTTCGTTTTGGTGAGCCTGTGGGATTCTAAGCCCTGTTGGTAGCAATTGGATGAGTCTGGCGAGCGCTGGGTTGACTCGGTAAATGACGACGCGCGTCTCGCTTTCAACGACCAAATTCAGGCCTTCCATTGCCCCCGAAGGCTCCATGTGAATCACCAAATGCCCGCGATCTTGGTGAGTTTCAATGTGGCAATTCCCTCGAACCACCTCCACAGGCTGCCGACCCCGAGCTCCGTTGAACACTCGTGGGTGACCTATCAAAGCTTCAATTGCTTCGAGTGGAAGTCGATTGCGTCGCGGTGCCGAGTCGATTGCAACAAGTATGGCCGCGTCTTCCGGCGGCAGGGCGTCCTTATGCGAGCGAAGCTCGTCAAAATCGACTCGGTGCCCGCGCGTCCAACCGGTGCCACTGCGGTACTCCTCTAGCGCAGGCTTTCTGAGCTCACCGTGGGTCATGTCCATAAACCACGCAACACGACGCGAAACCGTAACTTCTTCCCGCTCAGCCGTCTCAACGAACTTATCCAAGGAGCGAAGCGAGCGACGCCATTCGGGTTCGCGCTCCAATAGATGAGCGAGCAGACGTTCGCCCGACGGTCCAGGTGCAATGTACTCGAGTTCCGGTACCGCTTCGACACTCAGAGCCTTCGCGAGATGCAAAGCCTGCCGAGCGATCCAGCAGTATCCGGCGTCGTTCCAACGCTTGCCATCGTCAAGCAGTCGCCTCGTCCAAGCCGCACGCGTCACCGTGTCGCAGTCCTGAGACTGAACGGTGAGTGCCAGTATCAGGGTCTCCCATCCGGGTGCGTCGGCGGGCAGATGGTACGGACTCAAGCGGAGACGCTCTGCCTCGGGTTGCGTGAGGTAACGCAATAGCAGGCGCATTGCGCGGCCAACCGCGGAGTGTGGCGTCGCCATAGGCCAGCCCGCAATCGGAGGCGATTCCGGGCTCGAATGGCGTTGAAACAGTCGTTTGGCGAGCGCGGCACCGGCAGGCTGCTCGCGGCTCAGTGCGAGCAACGCAAGCATTGCGGTTACACTCGTTGGACAGGGCAGCGCGGACTTTGTCGCATGCTTCACGTGGGCGAGCTCGTCGATTATCCCCTGTGCTTGCGCATGCTCACCTCTTGCAAAAAACTCCACGATTCGCATCTTAGGCCGCCCAGCGACGGGCAAACGCGATATGAGGGTCGCAAGCGTGTCGACATCTCCGCGCAGCAGCGCATGCTCGGCCAGAATGTGCAGCGTTCGCGCACTTGAATTCTCGGTCGCTCGCGAGAGTGCCCATTCATATAAAGTGTCAACCGGTTCCATCGCAACCAATGCATCTGCCAGCACTTGTTCGCCGAGCAGCTCTGCGAACTGTCCCCAAGTCTGTATGAGCCAGTCAGCACCGAAAGGTGAGCAGACCGCCTCCCTCAAGCGGTCCCGGGCAAAACTCTCGCCTTCGCTACGCGCCTGTCGGCGCTTCAGCTCGGCCAATTCCGTCAATAGAGTCGGCATGTCCCCCGAGTACAATGCGGTCATGAATCCGCCGACGGAGTTGTTGCCAGCCACGAGCCGAGCGTCGCTCCGTAACGCTTCAAAGGCATTTTGTTCGGCTAGGTGGCGCAGTACAAGTGGGCGATACGAAGGAGCGATAGCGATGGCGCGCTCTCCAGAGGCGCGACGCGTGTAGTCGAGTCCGTGTACAACTCCCGCATCGAGCAAGAGCCTTCGTTCTACGCAATTTGCGAGCCAGTGATGAAGCTTTGCCGAGAAGCCCAGTTTTTCGAGCGCGCCCGGCGCGAGTTTGTGCTCGCAGGCCAGCACACCGAGTACTCGCCATTGATCTAGATCGAGTTGCACAGTCAGCGACGCAAAGCTTTCACTCATTGTGGCAAGGCAGGGCAAAGACTTCACGGGCCGCCTGTGGCGGGGCCGAGCGGGGTGACAGCACAGGAGTGCTGTTCGGACACATCGACTTGAACATAGATGGCTCTGCCGCAGTTGTTGTCGGTATTCATATTGCAGACCCCGCAGGGTGCCTGACCACCGGTGGTTGCTCGAGCATCGCTCTAAATTCATTCACACGAAACAGTGTTGTTTGGACCGCACCGCTACAGTGAATTGCCGCGTTTGACCTACCAATGGGCCAAATAGACTTATCCCTGATTTTGCGCCTAATGGTATACGTGATCGTGCCCCTGCCCTGTCCTCACTCAATCCCCAAGTGCGACCCGCTCTTGCGGCAGTCGTTAGCCGCTGTCTCGAACGGGAACCCAAACAACGATATGCTAGCTTGGCCGCTCTTCGGCAGGCCCTTACCGAGGTAGCAGAGACTCCGGATCTCCCACGGCAACGCGGTCAGACATTAATGGCGTGGCTCGTAGTCGCTTTGCTTGGGTTAGCACTGGTGTTGGCTCGCGCTCTAGGTGCCGTACGAAGATCAGATTAATTCCCGATGATTCCGTGCCGTAACGACAGAAAGAAGACTATAGTTGGCGCTTAGTCCAATAGACCAAAACTGCATTTGCGAGCGTGCAGCATGTCGTTGGCAACGATGCGGAGATGCTCCAGGGCAAATGGCTTCTCGAGATAACGGGCATCGAGCCCATTCATCTCTTTGGCGATCGCGGCTTTAGGTAGTTTGGCAAGCACAATCGCGGGCGTGCGACAACCCGATTGGCGCAATCGCATCAACGTGTCGATTCCGAGGATGCCGTGCATTTGAATGCCGAGCACTATCAGGTCAAAGTGCCCGTGAACCGCTTCGCTTTCGGTCCCGAGTAGTATCGCCTCGTCGGCGGCTTCCGTGACGAAGTAACCTTCGAACGCGAATACGTCCGCTATGAGGTCTCGAAGCGCACCGTCATTTTCCACCACCAAGACCTTGCGAGCGAGTGTTGCACTTGGGATCGTTTGGTGGTGTTCCAGGGTTCCAGGCGGGAATACGGAGTCGGAGTGGGAAGAGCCAGCTACAGTCATATCAATGGGCATGGGGGCTTTCCTTTGCTGCGCCATCCAGTGCAGACCGCGTGCCAACTCAGCTGCAGCTCGTCGGCGGCGCAGAGTCTGTGCGAACCATTGTTCGCGTTTGGTCAAAATCTTGATAATCTTCGAACCTTTGTCGCAGAGGATTCAGGACGAACTCAAGGCAACCGTCAATACCCTGACGCTCGCCACCGCCGAAATTCACGCGGCCAGCGAGGTCATTGCGCGATGCAATTCTGTTGCATCGTGCTCCAGATCGCCGAGGCAGTTGCCGCAGATCCAGCGTCTGTGGGGTTCATGCCATCCGCCAGAACGTAGTCGGCGTAGTGGCCAGCGAAGGTTGGTCGGAGATCGAGCCAGTGGCAGGGAACAAGACTGCTTGCGCAGGCACCTTGGAGCAGAGGCCGGAGCACGTCCATTTTCGCCAGCATGGCAGCGTCAACGGGATCCGGATAGAAGAAGTAGACGACATGCTGCACGCCGCCCTGTGCCATTTGCGAAAGGAGCTGCTCCGCGGCGGCCACCGCATTGACCAAGATCGGGCAAGTCGCCGTCGGTGGGCTATCGCATGTTCCGGCCAAGATATCGGCTCCGCCACCGTTCATGATGACTACCTTGACGGGGCTATCGGCTTGGCCTTTGGTGTATTGGTCTGCGATGTTGGGCGTCGACAGGGCAAGGCTGTTGTCAATCAGGGACGAATTGTCCCGGTACTGCTCGTTTGCGGCAAGTGAGCCCGCCTGGTGTGCCAAGTCGTCAACGTCTAAGGTGATCTGATGACTCGTTGCAACGAACGAATCGCCGATGAAGAGCACCTCATTCGCCCCAACCTGACCGCGTACACAGGAGGCGGTTCCCGCTTCACTGCCGGCATCATCAACCGCCACACCGGTGCGACAATACCCGCGTTCACAGCGAAGCGAGCTCGAGAGCGCACGACAAGATTCGTCCGTTATGCAGGGGACGTCGCAAAAATTCGACGACGGGCAGTCGGGACACGAATCAGGGGCGAGTCGATCGGCTACCGAAACACATTGAGCCGACGCTGCAAGAGATTGGCATGCACCATTGTCCGTGCAGGCACGGGTGCAGATCCCGCACATGCAAGCCAGCGCATTGCCGCAAGACTCGCTAGTGTCACATGCGGTCAAGAAATGGGTTTCGCCACCAGTCGAACTCTCTTTCGGTTCAGTGGCACAGTTGCTCAAAATGCACAGAGCGGCACCGAGCGCGAGAGCTAAGCGCAGATCCTTACGACGATGATTGTTCGTCATGATTGGCCTGCCCGTTGTCCTCTCCGATAAGACATTGCCCCGCATAGATCACAACCCGGGTGTTCGTTTCGGGAATCTCGTTGTCACCGTTGAAAGTCTCGACCTCTTCGCGCAAATTGCTGAGCTCGGCGCGAATCCGCCCGAGGGACCCATAAACCTTGTCAGCTAGTGGGTGGCCGGGCCATACGTCAATTGTATAAGTACTGCCGCCAATGTGATCGGACAATGCAGCCGCCTCTCTATCATCACGCAGCCGGCAAATAATGGTGGTCACGAGCGCCTTGAAGTGATCGAAAACTGCCGCCTCCCAACCGGCCGACGCGCCCAGTGGAATGACGAGCGCGCTAGCTTGGTAATGCGGTACGCCTTCGCGATCCGTTCGATCGATGCGGCCGGCGGCCAACAACCGAGCCAACGTAGACTCGAGCTCGTCACGTTCCATCTTTGCACGCTGAGCGATTTGATCGAGCGTCAGCGGCCCATCGCGATAAGCGAGAGCCAGCAAAAGCTCGTCCAACCCTTCCGATCCGCGCATGTGCTGCAATGCCACGAGTTCGTCTTCGGACGCCGCTCGGTATGTCGTGTTCGAACCCGTGCCTGACGAAAAGACGAGCTGGCTCTCACACAGATCATAAAGCACGGCTTTTACTTGCGCTTCGTCATCGCCGGAAAACCGCTTCAGGATCTCGACGCGCCTCGCCATATTGCGCGCTCGGACATACTCGAGCACAACCTCCCAAAGCGAGCGGCCTCGATCGGTCGAACTCTCGCTCATCCGTTGGATCTTTCGTCTGTACGTCCGAAGACCCAGCCCGAACATGTCGGCGCTCACCTTACGACTAACACCCTGTCGCTCGAGCTCACCAACCAGATCCAAAAAGACCTGGTTCGCGACCTGTGCCAAAGGTGCGCGAACTCCTCGCGAAGTGGCCAGTTGCGCGATGAGGATGGTCGTCTGTCGCACGATGGCGTGAATGAGAAGATCGATAGTCATGCTGCGATGATCGCCAAGCGCAATTACGCCATAGTATGGCGATCACGACGGCCAAACAGGGGGGACAATAATGCCTCCCCTCCCCACATCGGCCATCAGGCTTTCAGGCCGCAGGGACGCAACACGCATGTTCTTCGCGGCGCGCAACCGCGACGATTCTTGCCTCGTCCAGCTACGCAGCAACATTCAACTCGCGCTGGGGGGACAGATCGGCCTCTCCACCATGGCCCTATTGCTCACTACAATAACCCGCGCGAGCAAGGTGAGAAGTGAGTACACAAAAACAGAATGGCGTACCACTCCCTCGGCTTGCCGGAGGATCATCAAATGTCCAAAGTATCAATACGTTTCCTAGCTGCAGTTCCGGTCGTAATCATCTTTGGTTGCAGTGGTTCGGATGGTTCATCGCCTTCTGAGACCGGCGGCAGCAATAGTCTTGGTGGCGCCGGAGGGTTGACTAATTCTGGCGGTGCCGCTGTCGCTGGCGGGGCAACGACTGGCGGCGCCAAGAGTACTGGTGGAGCACCGGCAATGGGTACAGGCGGCGCAGCCACAGGCGGCGTGGTAACGACTGGAGGAGTAGCCGCTACGGGCGGTTCCAAATCCGCTACCGGGGGTGCAATTGCAACAGGTGGATTATTTGGCACCGGCGGCTTTGTTCCAGCTACCGGTGGTTCGAATGCAACTGGCGGCGCAATCGCTACCGGTGGTTCGAATACAAATGGCGGTGCAATCGCTACCGGTGGTTCGAAGGCTACCGGCGGACTGTCGTCGCTGGGTGGCACAGCTGCGACGGGTGGCTCAAGAGCGACGGGCGGCAAGTCAGCGACGGGCGGCTCGAATGCAGCCGGTGGAACTCCCGCAACTGGCGGTGCCAGCGGCGTGGCCGGCGGCGGAACCGTCACCTGCCCGTCAACCGTGCTAAAGGCGGGTGATTCGACTCAGACGGTGCAGGTGGGCTCCGTGAGCCGCACCTATATTCTGCACGTTCCCTCAGCCTACACGGGCACTACGGCGGTGCCTCTCATCGTGGATTTCCATCCCATCGGGGGCTCGGACACGGGGGAAGAAGGCAGTTCGCCCTTCAAAGCGGTCACCGATCCCGTAGGCGTAGTCACGGCTTATCCGCAGGGACTAAACAGCCCGAATCTGGGTGCGGCGTGGGATGTGGGGCCCTGCTGCGACACCGCTGACGACGTGGCCTTTGCCAAGGCCCTCGTCACCCAAGTCGAGACGAAAGCCTGCATCGACACCAAGCGGGTTTATGCGGTCGGATTCTCGATGGGCGGCGGGATGTCTCACTACATCGCCTGCAAGGCGGCGGACGTGTTTGCCGCAGTCGCGCCGGCGGCCTTCGACCTTCTCTCGGGGTCTGCGCCTGCCGGAAACGCGAATGATTGCAATCCGTCACGTCCCATCCCGGTGCTCTCGTTCCGAGGCACGGCGGACGGCACCGCAATCTATGGCGGCGGCTATTCTGCGTTGGTCACGGGAATGCCCATCACGTTCCTCGGTGCGCAGGCCTGCTGGAAGAAGTGGGCGTCGATTGACGGCTGCACGGACACGCCAGCTTATCCCACAGTAAGCGGCTCCGCATGGCAGTGCGCCTATTACAAGGCATGCCAGGCCAATGTCCAAGTGGGCGTATGCATAAACAATGGCGGGCATGCGTACGGCGATGGGACGATCGGCTGGACGTTCCTCAAGCAATTCACGCTTCCGTGAGAGCAAGCCCCGATATTCAACGCCGCGGCTCCCAATGACTGGTTTTGGGGCCGCATGGCGACCTTCGGGCGATCCTCTGGAGACTCCGATCCAGCCTTGTAGGAACATTCAGCGTTCGTAGGGGGGACAAACCGGCCCCTCCCGCGCTGGTGTGCATCCTGCCAAAATTGCGTGCGCACCTGGCGATAGCGTTGGTCGCTGAACGTACATACATTAATTGCCGATCTCCGCACTGAAACTCCGGGAGGCATCCAGCAATGTTCCACAAATCGGATGGTTACGCGGCGATAGCATTTGCATTCCTACTCGGATGCAGCGGCACGGATGGCTCGTCGCCTGCAGGCGGTGGGGGTGCCAGCGTGGGTGGGAGCACCGGTGCCGGCGGCACCTCGAGTATCGGTGGTGCGGCGAGCGGTGGCCTTCCCAATACCGGTGGCGTCATAGGCACAGGCGGAGCCGCAGTGGGCGGCAGCGCAACCGGTGGTGCGCCGGCAACTGGTGGGGCGCGGGCAACCGGCGGCGCGCTGGCAACCGGCGGAGCCATGCCCACAGGCGGCTCGCTGGCGACAGGTGGCGGACCTACAACGGGAGGTGTTGCGCCAGCGGGCGGTGCCAACGCAACGGGTGGAAAGGCATCGTCGGGTGGTGCGGTTTCAACAGGTGGCGCAAAAGCAACCGCCGGCGCCTCGGCGACCGGTGGCAGTTCGAGCGCAGGCGGCGCCTCGGGAACGACAGGGTGCGGCATGACGAATTACCCGGCGCCGTGCAGCACATCGGGTTCGCCTTGCTCTATCGATGTCACTACCAACGGCACGGTCACGACGCGCCAGTACTACGTGAAACTACCTTCGAATTACAACGCTTCGCAAGCGTACCCAGTAGTCTTTGAGTTCCACTACTTGGGCGGATCTGCCGAGGCGATCTTTAGCGACAATATGTACAATGTCAGGCCGAATTTCGCCAACGCGATCTACGTGATTCCGCAGGGGCTGGCTGGCTCCGATGGCAACAGGGGTTGGCCCAACACCAACAACCAAGACATCAACTTCACCAAGGCCATGGTAAGCACGCTGGAGAGCAACTACTGCTTTGACCAGACCCGCATTTTTTCCATGGGGTTCAGTTACGGCGGCATGATGTCAATCACAATTGGATGCCTGATGCCCGATGTCTTCCGCGCGATTGGCGTAGAGTCGGGCTTTTCCATCGTGTACAATTGCAACCCGTCGCACGAGATCGCAGTTTGGCAGACCCAAGGCGATCAGGATACAACCGTAACACCCGCGAACGCGCAAGCGGCTCGAGACACCTTCGTCAAGGTCAATCACTGCGGTTCAACTACACAGGCGGTCAACCCCACTCCATGTGTGGCCTACGACAATTGCGATACGGGCTACCCAGTAACGTGGTGCTTGATAGCGGGCGAGGGACACGCATTGTGGAACCAGTCCGGACCCTCGATTGCTACCTTCTTCAAGCAGTTCTGACACGCGCGGCGAAAACGACGCGATCGTTCTAAGCCGCACCAACGCAGACGCGGGCTCGTGCCAGTTACCGTGTCGAGGACGGGGTATCTAGCCGACAAGCCATGCCGAAGACTGCAAACCTGCCAGCCGAACGCAGGGCGGCGGTTCAGACGTTGAATGCCCGGGGGCATCAGTTAGCGACCGCTTGTGGAATCGGTAACGGAAACGTCGAGCGACCGCCACTTTACGGATTAGGTTGGTGACCCATGCGATCTAGTAACATCTGGGTTTCTCTATTCGCCTGTTCGGTGGCCCTCTCGGGTTGCAGCGGTTCCGATACTGGTACCGTGAATGGCAACGTGGGTGGAGGCAGCCTAGGTTCGGGAGGGACCACAAATTCGGGCGGGGCTTCTTCGAGCGGAACGCAGACGCAGGCAGGTGCCGTTTCTGTTGGGGGCACGTCGGCACTTGGGACCGGGGGCAACTCGGTCGTTGCGGCTTCGGGCGGAGCAATAAGTACGGGTGGCGTGTTCGCCACTGGCGGTGTTTCACCCGCAACCGGCGGCGCGAAAGCCACGGGTGGCGGAATTTCGACTGGAGGTGCTCCCGGGGCAGGCGGGAACCCGACCGGTGGAAAGACCTCAACGGGCGGCGCAGCAACTGGTGGGCTGCCCACGGGTGGCAGTTTAGCAACTGGCGGCGCGTTCAACACCGGAGGGGCGAAGGCTACCGGTGGTATGCCCAGCGCTGGAGGAGCTTCAGCTACCGGCGGAGCGAAGAGCACTGGAGGCGCGCAAAACACTGGAGGCGCGCAAAACACTGGAGGTGCACGGACCACAGGCGGCACGACGAGTTCCGGCGGTTCCGGGACGTACCACCCCTGTCCCACTGACGGAAATCCCTGCAAGGTCTTCCCGTTCGGTGACTCGATTACCTGGGGCGTCGGAGATTTGAACAACGCCGGGTATCGCGGCCCACTTTTTGCGTCGGCTGTCGCGGCCGGTAAAAAGATCACCTTCACCGGATCGCTCTCGAATGGTCCGACTACTGTCTCGGGCCAAACCTTCCCGCAGAAGAACGAGGGCCACAGCGGCTGGGGCATCTCGGAGGTCAACCCAAACAGCGGCGGGAGCACGGGAATCACTAATGTTATCCCTAGCCCTGGTTTCAGCACCGGCAGCGGCGGCATCCCGAACATCATCTTGCTGCACATCGGCACGAACGACTCGGGCACCTATTCTGCTACGCAGATGACAAGCGACCTATCGGGGCTCCTCGACAAGCTCATCACCAACGCGCCCGATGCTTATATTGTGGTCGCCCAGATCATCCCGCTCGGCTACGGCACCAACGCCGTCATCCAGGCCTACAACCAGGCAATCCCCGGCCTCGTGCAGCAGCGCGCCAACGCCGGCAAGCACATCACAACCGTGGACATGTACACCGGCTTTACCACATCAACGATGATTGGCTCGGACAGCGTTCACCCGAACACTACCGGCTACAAATTCATGGCGGACCATTGGTACTCCGTTATCGGATCGCTGCTGCCCTAGTGCCGCAGCCGCCTCGCGGAAACGCACTTGGTTTCAACGCATCGGTTCCGTGCCGTCTCGACATAAAAAAATTGTGAGCCAGTGCCTGACTGCGACTTTCGCTCCGCATCCCTTGGACGGCGGAAAACCCGGCGCGCTGGAGTCGGCGCGCAGGCCTATAGCCTTGGCGTTCGTCGCGCATCCGTGTAGCCATCGCGCTTAGCAACACCGAACGCTTGCGCATTGGCGGAGCGTGGAGGACTATCGGCGCTCTTGAGCTATGCTTACGACCGCCAAAGCAGGGCGAACGCGGGCAACGGTGAGCCCTATTGCATGTACCGTTGTTGCTGCGTCATTGGTGTGGCCCGCGCTGGCCGAGGCCGAGCCTTCCGCCCCGCAGGACGCCGCCACCCCCGAGCAGTCGGTGACCACCGTAGCGACGCCGCCGGCACAGCTGTCGGTGTCGCTACCCATGCTGCAATTAGGCGATGCTCCATTGCGACAGGTACCCAACTTCGAGCTCAGCTATCCTGAAAGAGAGGTGCCTATCGTCGAGCGAAGGCCGCTCGGTGCGACCACGCTGCACCTCGATAATCCTTCTTACCGGATAGCTACCGACGCTCCGCTCGCACCCGAGCGCGACGAGCATCGTCGTCGCACTCTGTTCGACTGGGAACAGCCCGCCGAGCCTCTTCTGAGCCCCCATTGGCCAGCGATTGAAATCGAACCGACGACGATCGCAATACTGCAGTCGCATCCTTCGACTCCGCAAGACGAGCGCTCTGCCTGGGCGCGCTGGCACAGTAGCCTCTGGGGAGCCAGCGCGACGGTGGGAACCGCCATGGTCACCACGGTGGCGTTGTTGTCGTTGCTCCCCAAGGACTTCACCAGTTGGAACAAGCCGAATTTCTACGGCCTGAAGAGGACCTTCTCCCACGGGCCTAGTTTCGACTACGACAACTTCTTCTTCAACTATATCGCCCACCCGATAGACGGCTCCGAGTTCTTCCTCATCGCCAGGAACAGAAAACTCACCTTTTGGGAGAGCTTTGCCTACGCAGCTGCCGTCAGCTCTTTCTTCGAGTTTTTCATCGAAAGCGCTTATGAGGGGGCTAGCTGGCAAGACCTCTGGATAACGCCCGTATCTGGCACCGTCATCGGCGAGCTGCGTTGGCAGTTGAAGAAATCCCTCGAAAACCCCCGCACCGGCAAACCTAGCGGGACCGCAAACAAGATCCTTTACGTCATCGTCGATCCCGTGGATGCGATCCTCAATCTCTAGACTCGATCACGCGTGAATAGCGACAAAAGCCCGTGAAATTCCCCTCCCATCCGATCGCTCACCAGACGAACTCCCGCACTGCGGTGTGTGCGAAATGGGTCCTTATTGCGTGCACGCTATTATCCGAACGGTCGGCATTCGCTGCAGACACCGACACGCCGGCACAATTGGTTGACGCTTTGCCCCCGTTGCCTGCGGTCGAGGTCGCGCGTCATCGAGAACAGCAGCAGGCGCCGCGCGGTCAGCTGGCACTGACTGTCGGGGTGCCGGTCTTCTTCGACGAATTTCTGCACGGTGAGCTATCGGTCGATGTTCGTTATGGCTACAAGTTCTGGTGGTTCGTTCCCTATCTGTCGGGTGGATTCCGTCAAACCCGCTTGGATCCAATCGATTGGCCTTGGGCAACCCGGATGCAGAAGCTTCGAGCCTGGCACGTCACCGTGGGCACGCGCCTGGAAATCCCCGCGTCACGGAAACTGCTTCCCTTCTTCGGTATCGCCGTAGAACGAAGCTATTGGGAGTATACGGACGATTCGACGTCGTACTGCCACGAGTCGTATTACCCCGATGCCTGGCGCTGCTACAATGCCATGGATTGGAAAGTGGGTCGTGCGCTAAAGCCCCAGATCGGGCTGCTTTACAAGCCGGCGCCCGCAGTCGCCCTCGAGTTCTGGCTCGAATACGTCCGCGCGGTGGCTCCTGACATGTTCACGCGAAGCGTTTCGTTCTTCCATCCAGCTCTGGGCATCGCTTGGCACCACTGACAGCCACGAGCCTCGGGGTGACTGACGATCTGCGTTGGTCAGCCCCGATATTCGTGATTCTTGGGGGGCTTGACGGCACGTGGCCACGGTTCGAGGCGAGCGATGACTCGTCGAATTTCAGCACGCTCCGCGGCCGAAAAGGAGGGCTGGAATCGTTCGCACCAGGATGCAGATATCCAGCCAAAACGACCAATTGCGGACGTAGTACGAATCCAGTTCAACTCTCTCTTGGTAGGTTGTGTCGTTGCGCCCGGACACCTGCCACAGACCACTGAGACCGGGCAGCACCCGTTCGTACAGCGAGAGCCGTTCCCGATAATGGCGTTTTTCAGCGTTGACGATGGGGCGCGGCCCAACAAGGCTCATCTCGCCGACGAGTACGTTCCAGAGTTGCGGCAATTCATCCAGGCTCGATTTACGAAGCAACCGCCCGATCCGGGTCACCCGTGGATCATTGCGCAGCTTTTGTATGGCTTCCCACTCGTCCCGTGCCTTGGGGTCTCGCTGAAGATGGTCGCTCAAGACTGTGTCGGCATTGACCACCATTGAGCGGAATTTCCAAGCGAGAAATGCTCGCCCGCCTTGACCGCTGCGCCTATGTCCGTACATGACGGGACCCTTCGAATCCAACTTGATAGCGAGGGCAATCAACGCAATCAGTGGCAGAGCGAGTATGCCAAGCAACATTACCCCGATGATATCCGATACACGCTTGAGCCTTTGCGCGGTCGAACCCAGCAAAGCTGGCCGCACCTCGACCGCCAAGATATCGCCCGAGCCACGTGGGGACACCCAAATCGTCGAGAAATCAAACGGGTCGGGGTCAACTTTCAGGGTCGTGAAACTGCGCGCCTGATTCTCGAGTTGTGAAATCAATTGCTGGTGCGGGGCCCCAGCAATTGCCACGATTGCGCAACGCGCTCCAAATTGGTCAACGACTACCGGAGCCACATCGAGACGAGTAACGACGGGGACACCGCGCCCCACTGGAGTATCGTTGACGATGACCACGGGCCTGATATCTACGCCCTGTTGATTCGGCGTCTGGTCAACGACCCTTTGCCCCGTATTTCCGGTAACGAGTACTACCGCCGATTGCCTCCACCATGAAAATCGACTGAGATATGCCTTCGCGATGGCGCGACTCGCCGGAACCAGGGCCAGCGACATCAACCACCCACTCGTCAGCAACTGTCGCGAATGGGTCAACTCGTGGGGGATGACCGACACCATGCAGATGAGCACCAGAAACAAAGAACAGCTCGCCAGGGCGTGCCGCCGTAGCTCCTGGACGGAGTCGACGATACTTGCGCTGTACATCCCGAATAGTAGATTAGTGACCAACACACACCCGAACGCCGGCCACATCGCCCAATAAGTGGCCAGAACAGAGTCAGGTGTTGCGAGCCCGAGCGACCACCGAGCCGCCCCCGCTGCCAAGAGCACTCCAATCAGATCGGCGACGGCTAACGTGACCAGGCACGTTTTGGACGGAACGGGTGACGATACTGCATTGCGTAGACGTTGGAATCTAGACCGGACGGGTATCTCGCTCGTTACCGAGACTTGAGACACCCGAAGTCGCGAAACGGATGAGGACAGCTGAACCGCAGAACGCACATTCTGCGTGTTGTCACGAGCAAAATGACCGACAGAATTCATGACACCTGATGGAAAGCAAAAGTAAGGGCCAACGAAGCGGAAGCCTTGGGTTCTATATCATAAAGTTATCATTCGCGCGAAACTCAAATGCGATGATTTGTTGATTTATGGGAGCAAACTCGCTCCTTCCCCGCCAAGGCGGCAAAGAACTCCGGGGTGGGTGCGCCGACATCACCCGCGGGCAGCCAAGGACGGCGCGACTCGACATGTATTAAGTGTTTCGTTGGTGCTTTCGGCGTCATCAGCTCGAAATAGGCTGGCGAAACGGGCATCAATACAATGCTAGAGGAACCAACGGCGCGGCCAGGCTCGAACTTCCCAATTCCAATCCTTGTGGCGAAGTTGGAAGGTGCGGTCGATATGCAAATATTTATGTGGCTGACGCCCATTGCATTCCCGTTTCGCGTTTGCTATGAGTTGGGTTTGGCTTCACTGAGCCGCAGCGGTGCCCCATCCTCCAACTCCTCGCCAAATGACCGTCAGGGACAGGCCGGCATTGTTGCGCGTCGAAACCTGGAACGCCTCGTTTCCGACGTGCTCGACGAAGTTCTCTGCTTGCATCCAGAGCCCCGGTTGCAAAACGCCTAGCACGCGCAGCCCCGCTCGCGAGCGTATCTCAGCTAGACCGGACGAACTTCGTGAAATCGCCGCGTGCTCCGGAAAATCGTATACATCGCTGCCAATACGAATGAACTCAGCCCACGGTGAGATCGACACATTGGTGTTCTCGAAATCCCAGCGCGGGCTGACGTATACGGACGTTGCATCGGGACCCAGCGGTGAACCCGCAGTACGACCTCCACTCGTCATTCCTGAGGTAAACAGTCCGTGCTCTTGCGAGCGAACTCCGGTGTGATGTAGCTCCACAAGGAAGCCGTGCCGGCCCTTGTGACCGAGCGCTGAGGCCGCCCACCCCACGAGATAGTCGGTATCGTACGTAAGCGCGCTCACGAACTGACGGCGCGTGTCTTCGAATGCCATCTCGGTGTAAAAGGTGCTTTTCAGAGGGCGGACTTGCAGCGTCAGGTCCAAGGCAACACGCCGATCGGAAACGCCCGAGCCTGGCCATGGACCGGTTCGGGTTACGTGCTCCTCGAAGAACTGGCCAAACCCTACATGCGGGGCGTCCTCGCCGCCGAGTAGGAGCAGGTTCGTGATCCCAAGACACAGGCGATCGGAGATCTCAGCGTAACCACGGGCAATGGTGACGAGACTATGCGCAAACCGCTGTGGCGCGTCGAGCATCCCAACCAAGTAAGTGCCGCCCAATACGATGGGTACGTTGGGGATTTTGAGCGAGTGGACGCTGAAAGCAACATGGTCAAGTGGTGGCGGTTGATCGCCCCAAATGAGCTGCGTGCGACGACCAGGGCCGATCGCAACGATGTTCCGACCGACTGTAAACTCCGCGCTTCCCAATTCTAGGCTAGCGTACAGACGATCAATTTCGAGCCCAGTTGCCCCGCTTC
>PMCK01000336.1 GCA_003154095.1 Myxococcales bacterium
TTCGATTCCCGGCAGCTGCTTTGCGTGGTGCTCGCTGGCGACGCGCGTCTCGTCGAACGGCTCAAGACTCCTGACCTATTGCCGCTCGGAAGCCGCATCCGACGCCGGCTAGCGCTCGACTATGCAACGCGCGACGAACTGTTGGCGTGCCTCGACCATCTGCTCGAAACCGCCGGCAATCCCAGCCTGATGACCACCGAGCTCAAAACCACGATGGCCGACCACTGCGCGGGCAATTACCGAATTCTCATGAATCTGTGCGACGAACTGCTCACCACTGGCGCTGACCGCGACCTGCCTCGCCTCGACGAGAAATTCTACCTCGAGGTTTTTCAGCAACCACCGACCAAGAAAGTCAACGGTAAGAAGCGATGACACGTGGTGTCCCACCCTTCGATGTCGGCGACGAACTGTTGCACCATTTCGCCGACGTCCCGCCCATCGTGATACTCGACGCGGCGCTCGCCACCGTTGCCACCGTCGTTTGGGACGAACATCGCCCAGAACCGTTGTTGCTGCTCGATCCCGACCATGTCCCAGAAACCGCCTGCTTGACCTCCCATATGATCATCGAGCGCATCAGGGAGCTGCGGCACTTGCTGCGTCTGCACATCGCAGAGATGAAGCGCGCGTTGCCGCCGGGACCCGACGACTACCCATTCTAACCAACCCCGGCATTCCCCTCACAAAACTTGGTCGAATCTCCCTCAAGGTACGTGAGCACGCTCAAGTACAAGGCACACGTGTCCTCATGGCGCCACCGTCTTTCTCCCGATCCGATCCCTTCCGAATGCACCCAAAAGGTCTTGTTCTGTGCTGACGTCGCGGAGCGAAGCATCGCATCTATCCTGCGACCTTTGGGTCTCCGACTATCGGACTTGATCCCCTAGATGCCGAGACTTCAACGACAGAATGGGCCGCAGGCGCGCCAGAAGCATCGGACCCAACCCTATCAACGACAATCCAAGAGCGACAACGCACATTCGTTGCATTCTCGCGGCCAACCTCCAATGATCAAAGCTCGGCGCAAGAATCGAATGCGTCTGAAGATACAATGATAGGGTCAATGCCGCGAGCAGCGCCGTTCCAATCAAGAGTTCAAGGGGGCGCAGGCGGCCCGGAGCATGTGAGCTAGACGCACCGGACCAGGCAACATCGGCGGTAAGCAGCAATATCGTGGCGCACAGGGCAGCCCCGCTGAAATGCAGCTGCCCCAGGTCAAAGTACGTACGCCCGAAAACTTGACTTGGGCCCAAGACAGACACCGGCAACCCCAGCAATAGGCCAATCGCTAGCAATACCGTGACTCCGGCAACCCCAGTGAGCGCCGAGCGCCGCTTCGCCGCCAGTTGGCGCATGGCTGCAAGCCAAACAGAAAAAGGCACGGCAAGAGGAACGAGTAGCAGCAGATTGGTCGCCGAAAACAGTGTTGAGAGTAGCGGACTCTGGCCGAATCCAACCAAATGGATGCCCCAGGTGGTCAGGCCGATAATCGAGAAAGCCAGACCAGAGCCCAAAATCAAGCCGCGTTCGCGATCTAACGAAGCCCCGAGCCGTTCCAAGAAGTACGTGATCGCACCGATGGTTCCCACAATTGACGCGAGAATTGCCGGCTGAACATAGAACCAGAACAATTGCATCAGGACCATCGGGTCGCCTCCACGGGTCGCATCGAAGACCGCACGAGTGCCGGACCGCTCCACGAGCAGCAGCGCAATCATGCAGGCCCACGCAGGCAACGCGATCGTCTGCATCAACGAGCTCATGCACATCAGCCTGACGAACGCGTTGAGTGCTTGGCTTCGAGATGCCGTGAGGCCCTGTGTCGACCGAAACAACGCGAGACCATTTACGGTGCCGGCAAGCCCGATCAAAAACACGCCCGAGGCTAGCCAAATGATCCGTCCTGCAACGTGCGCATCGTAGCCCTCAACGAAGCAGAGCCTCCGATTGAAGCGCCCGACGACCGCGGATGCAAGCACTGCGGCACCACCCACCCAATACAGGCACAAACTAGTGAAGCTACTGAAGCGACCGCGACGACCTTCGATGCCGGGTCGAACGCTTGTGTAGAATCGCCCCAAGGCAAACGGCACCCCCGGGACCAGGGCCAAGAACACCATCACCAATCCATGCAGCGTAGTTGCACGGCCATGGAATATCATGGCGACTGTGCCGGGACCGCGAAAGATGGGCACAGCAAGGCCGACAAGCGCGATGACAAGCCCCAATACCAAAGCACAAGTCACACTGATGAGTTGAAGAACGGCGACGTGTCGTTCGCTTTCCCTCGCCACCGGAAGCCCATGAGAGGCGTGCCCACTCGACCTTCGCACGAATTGCCTGCGCATGACGCCATGCCCTATAAGCACATGTGGCACTTTCTTGTTATTAGACACATAGCAAGATCAATCGCCACGCCGGCCCCTTTCTCCTTATCATCATACTTCGTCAGGACAGTACTTGAGTTGGTCGTTTCCATTCCAACCTCGAGCTTGCGCTTGCAAGAACCGTTACCCGCGCCGCTGAGGCAATCAACGCCGAAGGCGGTACCACAATAGCACTGCATAGCCGTCGACCTGTTCACGCAGCGGCTTTTTATGAGACAATCCAAGGTGTCCATGCAAAGCTGCGATTTGGGCCTACCCATTGCTGGACCGGCATCGGCATTGCCTGGTATGGTATTGCACCGTTCAATCTGCGGCTTGCAATTGTTGATGGCGCAGACAGCGCAGTCGGCCGAGTTGTGCTCCAGGA
>PMCK01000327.1 GCA_003154095.1 Myxococcales bacterium
GTTCGCTTCGGCTCAACCGAATCCCGCTACGGGTGGCGCAAGGCAGTATCGGGACTATCACGCTATTCGTCGCCATGTCGATTGCCGAGAATGTAACCATACACCCGAGCGCCGTCGTCGAACATCCAGTCACAATCGGTCGAAATACAATGGTTTGGCACTTTTGCCACGTAATGGCGGGCGCTCGAATTGGAGCCGACTGCATGCTTGGTCAAAATGTATACGTTGCCCGCACCGCAACGATTGGCAATGGTTGCAGAATACAAAATAACGTCAGTATCTACGATGGCGTAAGTCTCGAGGATGACGTCTTTCTGGGTCCAAGCTGCGTGTTTACCAACGTTCGCAACCCACGAGCCTCAATTCGCTCAAACGAATTCGAGCCCACTTTTGTGCGTAAAGGGGCCACAATTGGAGCAAACTGTACGGTCGTACCTGGCTGCACGATCGGCAGCTGGTCATTTGTTGGCGCCGGATGCGTCGTCCTGCGAAGTGTCCCCGATTATGCACTCGTCGTTGGCAATCCAGCCCGCCAAATTGGCTGGGTAAGTCGCCAGGGTGTGCGCCTAAACTTCGAAGACGGTCTAGCCCGTTGTCCAAGCACTGGAGACGTTTACCGAATTGTGGATGATCGAGTGCAATTCGCAGACGTCGAGCTGGCCAATAGCAGGTAGACGCGGCGCGGGTCCAAGCCGCAACTCGAACCCGCAGCTATTGCCGACGGCCCGTCTCCCGACGAGAGTTGGGACCTAACCCTGGGACATTTTTAGGACTTCTGTTGCAAAGTCCTCGGTCTTCTTCTTCTCGACTCCCTCGCCCAACAAGTATCGAACGAAACCCTTTACCGCAACGTCGGTTCCGAGGACCTTGGCGAGCTCACTGCGAATCTGGTCTATGTTCTTGTCGGTTTCGAGAACGCTGGCCTGCTCCAGCAGACAGACTTCTTTGGCCCATTTGCCGATTTTTCCTTCGATAATCTTGGGACGCGCCGCGACCGGCTTCCCTTCCTCAGCTAGCTGGGCTTCGTAGATCTCTGCCTGCTTGGCTCGCTCTTGGTCAGGAATATCTGTCACCGTCAAGTAAAGAGGGGCCATAGCAGCAATCTGCATTGCAGTATCGTCGGCGAATTTTATCGCAGCGGGTTCTCCTGCTTTACCAGCGTCACCTAGACTCAGCGCGAGAAGTACGCCAATCTTTCCACCCATGTGAACATACGAGTGGACGAGCCCGGACTCTGAGGACAATTTCGTCCAGCGGCGAATCGTAATATTTTCGCCCAATTTTCCGACCAAGCCTTGCCTGATTTCATCGATTGATCCGCCACCGCCCGGATGCGGTAAGGTCCCGAGGTCCGCTTGTGGAGATGCCGTTGCGGCCGCGCCAACCACAGCATTCACGAACGCTTTGAATTCCTCGTTCCTGGCTGCAAAGTCTGTCTGAATATTGACCTCTACAAGGACGCCGCTTTTTCGATCGGTCGCGACCAGGGCGGCGATTTCTCCCTCCGCGGCCACTGCGCCAGCGCGCTTGGCACTCTTGGCCAGTCCCTTCTTCAATATAATATCGACGGCCTTGTCCATGTCGCCGCTCGCTTCGATGAGCGCGCTTCGGCAATCATTGAGCCCCGCTTGAGTTCGTTCGCGCAGCTCCTTAACCTGTTGCATATTGACCTGGGTCATCATGTCTCCTTAGTCAGGTCTGTCTCGATTCCAACTTGATGATTAGTTGCCCACATCAATCGGTGAGCGACCACGGTAAAATATTTGGGCTTCTGGAAGTTTTTCGGTTGCTGGACGTTGTGACTCTCGATTGTCTCGTCCTTCTTCGTAGTCTCGGCGGCGAGCCAGACCGTAGATGCACGCATCGCTGATTGCTGCGGTAATAAGGCGAATGCTTCGAATCGCGTCGTCGTTTCCGGGAATCACGAAATTGATTGGATCGGGGTCACAATTGGTATCCGTGATTGCAATTATCGGCAGTGAAAGTCGTGCGGCTTCCTTCACCGCTATTGCTTCTTGCATCGGATCGATGACGAACATGGCCGCGGGAATCGAGCTCATTCCTTTCATCCCACCAATGTACTTTTCAAGGCGAGCACGCTCTTTTTCCAACCGAATCGTCTCTTTTTTTGGCAATTGTTCATAGGTGCCATCTTCACGCATCCGCTCGATGGTACGCAATCGCTCGAGGCCACCCTTCATAGTGCGAAAGTTCGTCAACGTTCCACCCAACCATCGATTGGTTACGTGAAATTGATTGGCACGGGCGGCTTCCTCTTTAACTATTTCAGCTGCCTGGCGCTTAGTTCCCACGTACAGCAAATGGCCGCCGCGCGCTACGACGTCGACTACGAAGTCATAGGCTCTTTTGAAGAGATGGACCGTCTGATCCAAGTCGACGATATGTATGCCGCTGCGTGCCCCGTATATGAACGGACGCATTTTGGGATTCCAGCGTTTCGTTTGATGACCAAAGTGGACACCAGCCTCAAATAGATCTCGAACACTCAATGGTTGGGAGGCGTCCCTTGCCAGATTTTCGGTGCTGTCTGCAGCCGCTTCGCTGATGGCTTCACTCATTTTCTGATTTCCTTTCGGTTCTTTCCTCCGCCTCGAACCAGGTCAACTTCGCAGAACGAAGCACCGAAACCTGGCTTCTTGAATTGAGGCGTGTGTCGTCCCGCGAGTAATTCTTGCGGGCGGCGGGTTCTACGCCATACCAGGACCCTCGTAAAGGCGGCTTCAGGACCAAATTACGATTCTTGTGAACGCGCACTATTCACCGCGATTAGGCCCTAGGTTACATCCGGCTGCAAAAGCGCCCCGCGAGCGGGACAATACGTGCCTTTCGACGTCTAGCTTCACGTTCGAGTATGGCTGTATTCTAGCAACGAACGACTACTCTTCTTCGTCTTCGACGAAACCTTCGTCGGTATCGTCGTCTTCTTCGTCGGGCTCATCTGCAATATCGTCGTCTTCTTCGTCTTCCTCGTCATCACTAGACTTGGTATCGACTTTAAGATCCACTCCGACTTCGCCTAATTGAGTCTCGAGTAATTCGAACAACTCATCTACATCATCGCCGCTCCACTCATCGAGAATATCGGTGAGGAACTCGAACAAGTCGCCGCTATCGAGTCGGCGCTCAATCTCCTCGACCTGTTCTTCCGTGAAAGCGTCAAGGATATCTTCCCTCAACGCCTCCATGTCCCCTTCTTCGATCGCCTCCTGTGCTGAGAGGCGGATCTGTCGAACGGCTCGCTTATCTAGGTAAATGTCCATCGAAGAGTCTGCTCGCTATGGCTTGCACCGCCTTTAGACGATGCACGAAGGGGACGTCAAGGCGACAATTGTCGGAATCGTCCGGGATGGTCCTCAAAATGTCCTGAATGGCAGCATACACCGACACTTGTTCTATTTCGGCCAATGGTTCGCATTTATAACTATACTTTGAGGCCAGGTCCAAATCCAAAACCCGGCGCCCGATTGGGGACTTCGGCCAATGCATCAAAAGAAGGATGAATTCAAGTTGATTCCTTGTGAAGGACTTGGACTGGCCACAACAGCACCAAACGGGTAGTTACGAGAAGAGACCGATTTCTACATCGCCATGACAAATCGTGGATTCAATTTGGTCATCTTTAGCCTTGGATTCACTTTGTATTCATGGACTGCGCGCTCACAACCATTGCCCCAACGGAAAGCTCCGAGCAATTCACATTTCCTTCAATATGGTGTTTCGTTCGTAGCCGAAAACGTCGCTTGGGCCGCAGACATATGCCCAACCAACAACAACGTGCCCTGTATTCTTGGTTCGGGCTTCGGTGCGACCGTACGTGTGGGCTATCGCAGTCGAAGTCCTTGGTACTTTGGCGGCGCCTACGAATTTTCCCATCATGACTCTTCCAACTTGTTGAGGCTCGCAATCCTTCAACAGCTTCGAGCAGAGGGTCGCTACTACTTTGATCAAGGGGCCAGGCTTACTCCGTACATCAGCGGAGGGGTTGGCGCTGCCATATACGGGAACGAATGGGGAGCCGACAGCGGGGGGCCTACCGTCAATTTTGGACCTGGCATCGAGTATCAGGCTGACGAATCGGTGGTCGTGGGACTTGGGCTTAGCTGGCGTGGTCTCATTTTCCATGAATGGACTGACAATGCGAACCAGCGGCGCGCTGACCGATATCTTGGATTTGGTCTGGGCCACCTGATCGCAATCGAACTTATCCTGGAGGTGCGGGACCCCCTACCCCGTTGGTGAGCCGCTTTCGCAATCATTTGCACGAAAGTCATCGCAAAGGCTTGACGGGACGGCCTGTTACGAGTTCCCCTTGGCAAGTGCTCTGCGTTCGATGCGGCAAGGAGAATCCCGAGGGCCTCCGATTTTGCCAGGATTGTGGTACAGGGTTAGAGCCCTCGAATGCTCCGCGATCAAAGGTAACGGAAACGGGCACGGGCACGGGCACAGGGACTGTCGCGTTAGCGCCTGTCGCAGCCCCGACCCAGGCAGAACCAAGTGCCGCCGATTCGAATGTTGGCGCACCTGTTAGCCGGTTGCGGCCCGAGGTACCCAATTTCGATTTCTCGAGCCGAAAGCTCAATGAGAGTGGTCCCTGCTTGCGTTGCGGCTCCACTGTCGAGCTACAACATGCCTATTGTCCGCAGTGTGGAGCCTCCTTGATTTCGGCGAGCAGCCCAATCGCTGATGCTGCCCACAACTCGGTGCCGCCTCACTTGTCGCCAGCCCGTCAGGCAAACGTTGCTGACCCAATGGTCACAACTGCGACCATCAAGTGTCCCAACTGCGGAGTGCTCGCGATCGACGGTTCAACCCACTGCCCTCAATGCGGGGTTAGAATACTCGGAAGTGAGTCGCCCGACTTTGTAGAGAACCCACCACTTGCAATAAAAGCTGAGCCTTCCTCCGTAACCACCGTCCGTCCGCCGACCAGCGACTCCCGGATCGATCTATCTGCCGAGCCGGGGACTTCACAGGTCCCGACCGGACGCCTAGTAATGTTGGCGCAAGACGGCACAACCCGGCGAGTAATTCAGCTCTCGGGAGAAACCATTGATTTGGGGAAAACGGAGGGCGACATAATTCTACCGGAAGACGTCTATTTGAGCCCCAGACATGCTCGGTTCTCGGGTCGGGGTCTACGAACTTTGATGGATTTGGGGTCGCTCAACGGAATTTACCTAAGAATTCGCGGGATGGCCGTATTGACGGATGGAGACTTCTTCTTGGTGGGACTTCAGCTACTGAAATTTGAGTTGGAACTCGCCGAAATGGCCAATTTGGCACCTATTCGAGTAGCCGGGTGCAGTTTGTTCGGATCTTCGACCAGTCCGCGGTACGCTCGCCTCAGCGAAAGGACAATCGACGGTGCACCAAGAAGCGTATTTGTGGTTGGCCGAGATGAAACGATACTTGGACGTGAAGTCGGTGATATTGTCTTCTCCGGTGATCCCTTTATGAGCCGCCGTCACGCCGCCTTGACTCGCGACCCAACAGACGGCACCTTCACGCTCCGAGATTTGGGCTCATCCAATGGCACATTCCTTCGCGTCCGCGGCAAAGTTGATCTAGAGGCTGGAGATCATTTGCGCATCGGCCAACACCTCTTCCGTTACGAGATGGACCATCCGTAGGCAGTACCGAGATGACTGACGCTGAAGCCCCCGCATCGTCTACGGGACGCGCCGGAATCATCACTTTAAATGTCTTCGGCCGGACCGATGTAGGTCAAATACGCGAACACAACGAAGACAATTTCCTCGTCGCGGATCTAACAAAGAAGACCCGCAACCTAACTGAAGCGGAACGCCGTCCTACTGTCGGTGAACACGGCATCGTCCTCGGAGTTTGTGATGGCATGGGGGGAGCGGCCGCAGGTGAAGTTGCGAGTCAGTTGGCAGTCGATATCATATACGAAAGGTTCGTCGATACCGATCCCCCACGTGATCACGACATCTTGGCACGCCGCCTAGTGCGCGCAGTTGAGGCTGCCGGACAACGAATATTCAATGAAGCGCGAATGGATCGAACCCGTCGCGGAATGGGAACTACAGCGACAATTGCAGCATTGGTGGACAGTCGAATGTTCGTGGCTCAAGTGGGTGACAGCCGCGCCTACATTCTGCGCAATGGCGTAATGATGCAAGTTACTCGCGATCAGTCCCTAGTGACCCAGCTCATAGAAGCGGGCCAATTGACAGAGGAAGAAGCGGAGACATTCGAGCACAACAACATAATTCTTCAGGCGTTGGGCACCGCCGACACCGTGCAGGTCGATCTGACTTATGTAGATTTGCGACGCGGTGATCGACTCATGATGTGCTCGGACGGATTGACGGGCATGATAAGGGCCGAAGAGATACGGCAAGTACTGATAAACCAAGTTGATCCGCTTCATGCCTGCAAGGAATTGACGGACCGTGCGAACGCGGCGGGCGGGCACGACAACATTACGGTAATCGTGGCCGATTTCGAAGGCGACGGATTGATGCCGCTCGGGCAACGAGAAGAAGACACGATTTGTTACCGCAAATACGCCCTGGGCGAAGAACCTCCGTCTGGCAACATGGCGTGGATTAGACCCGTGGCTTCGAATCCACCCCCGAGTGGGCCCTTGAGCGATGAAGCATCGCGTGAGGAACGCTCGCTGCGTGTGGCCCATACCGTATTGGGCCTGGAAAGCCCCCTCGTCGAACCCGACGTTCCAACTATCTCACCCGCTCGTGACGGTGCAGGCCCTTCCTCTCCGGTCTATGACCCGGGACAAGAGCCTATCAATCTGCCCATATCCGGTTGGCCCCCTGCCGCGGTAGGAGCGCTTGTAGTCGGGGTCATGGCGGCCGCAGCCATCGCTGGGTATTTCGTCTTTCATTGATCAGGGCCCGACCCCACGCGGGCGTTTTCGGGCATTTTGACCGATTCAACGTTCGTGCCGCAGCAATTCTCACACCCGAGACTTTTTGCGCTTTACTTGCTGCAAGTAGCTAGTCAGAGCGGTAAGGATAGCCCGCCATGGCGCTGCAAGAAGTTTCTGAACGCGATTTCGTAGACGAAGTCATGAAGAGCAAAGTTCCCGTACTCGTCGAGTTCGGGGCCGATTGGTGCGGACCTTGTAAAGTCGTAGCGCCCGAGCTCAAAGCTCTCGCTAACGAACTCGAGGGCAAGGCCAAAGTGGTTTCTGTAGACATTGACCGTTCGCCAGTATTGGCGCGGGAACTGGGCGTACAAGCCGTCCCTACGTTCGTGGTTTTCGACAAAGGACGTCCGGTGGGAGCGCATTCCGGCGCCATGAAGAAGGCGCAACTTCGGGAACTCATCGAACCGTTCTTGCCTCGACAAGCCGGAGCGCTCAAACCGGAAGAAGTTGCTCCTCTATTGATGCGTCGACAAGTCGTGCTGGTTGATACCCGTGAACAGAGCGTATTCGAACGGGTGCACCTTCCACAGGCCATTCATATGCCAATTGCGGACATAGAGAATCGACTGGCGGAATTGCACATGTTGCCGGCCGCACCTGTTCTCTATTGCCGCTCGGGCGAGCAAACCAAGGACCTCGCCAGCAAACTTGCCGAGCAGGGAGTGCCAGTGAGTTTCCTTGATGGTGGCGTCCTTGCCTGGGAAGCCGCTGGCCTTCCGGTGGAACGACCGTAGTTTGAGGGTACTTCGCGCCTATCCGGTCGGATCAGGCGTTGGAAGAACTACGGCTCGCGCGCGCATCATCGCTTCGGCGATTACTTCCCTCACTGGGACTTGACTTCGTTCCGCGAGAGCTGCGCACACATCGAATTCAGGTTTGAACTGAACGGGTCCAAACGGGCCCTCGGCAACCTTGACCGGAACCGTGCCAAAGCGGGTCTCGATTTCGATCATCCTCCTGGGGCGCTCGACACGCGCGCTTACGGTTCGCCGTACTCCAAGCGTCGTGGTCTCTCGCAAAATCAATTCGCTGAGACGCAGCGCATCTCTAGCCGCGGCAATTGCGGAGAGGACTACACCAGGGCGGCCCTTTTTCATCGTAATTGGCGCTGCCCAAGCGTCCAAGGCACCGAACTGCATGAGTAACGACAGTACATGCCCGGTGAGTTCGCCGGTCATATCATCGATATTGGCTTCGAGAACCACATGATCATCGCTGGCCGCTCCCGGTGCCATAACTGGTAAACCCAAAACTGCTCGGAGCACATTGGGATGGTTCGGAAAAACCGACGTGCCTGCGCCAAAACCCGTACGTTCGGGCACCATGTCGGGCCAACGTTTGAATTCCTGGCAGACTGTCGCAATGATTGCAGCTCCAGTCGGCGTTACGGTTTCCGCCTCGATGTTTGCGGCGTAGGTCGGAACCCCCCGTAAACACTCAACCGTTGCCGGTGCCGGCAGTGGAATCACCCCATGTCGGCAATTGACGAACCCATGCCCGAGTGGCAGCGGTGTGGCAACCACACGCGCCTGCAAGTGGTTGAACGCGGCTGCCGCACCCACGACATCGATGATTGCGTCAATTGCGCCGACTTCATGGAAGTGGACCTGCTCGATGGGTATCTGGTGGACGCGAGACTCGGCCAACGCCAGCCGGTGAAAAATGCGAGCTGATAGATCCCGAACTTCAGGCAATAGTGGACTCATTCGAATGAGTTCGTCGATTTCGCCGTAGCGCCGTTCCTCTTGCGACCCGGTGATTTGCACGTCAAATCGATTGGCGCCAATCGCACCGGCCTGGCCCATTTGCAATTCGAGTCGATAGCCCGAAAGTGGAAGAGCCGAAACGGCTTCTTGAATTACGCTCCACGGCACACCGAGATTCACCAGAGCGGCGACGGTCATGTCACCCGCAATGCCGCTCGAAGCATCCAGAAAAATAAGTCGTCCGACTCCGAAACCAGCCCTAATATCGTCGCGATATTGCTGGGTGGAGCCCGGCGCACTCAATCGAAATGCATTCGATTTTGGTTTCCCTTCCGCATCATGGTGATGATGCGCATGTGGTGCCTCGTGAGTCTCATGGGCATGCGAATGAGCACCGTGGCCGCCATGTTCGTCTTGGGACTTCATGTGACGGGCTGCCTTTCCGGTGTTTGGATCCGATATATGATTCGAAGCACGGCCATAGCGGCTCCAAAACCATTGTCGATATTTACGACCGTTAGCCCAGCTGCACAGCTACTGAGCATTCCAAACAGGGCGGTGAAGCCGTGCAAGGCCGAACCGTACCCGACGGACGTCGGCACCGCGACGATGGGTGCACGAATTAGCCCGCCAATAACGCTTGGTAACGCTCCTTCCATTCCCGCAACCACGATGACCGCAGGAGCGACGCCGAGCTTGGGCAAATCCCCCACCACTCGGTGCAAACCCGCCACGCCTGCGTCATAAACCCTTGCCACCGGCACCCGCGCCACGCGGAGCGTCTGGCAGGCTTCTTCGGCGACAGGCAGATCACTTGTGCCCGCAGTAACAATAACGACCGGATTGCCGTGCCAACTGTCCTCGCCCGGCATCAAGTGAACCAGCACGCGCGCCACCGCGTCGTACTCCAGCTCCGGCAATTGTTGTCGAACCAACTGGGCTTTATCTGCCGCCACCCGAGTAACCAAGAGCGGACTGTCGCCCCTGATCAACTCGCGACCAATTGATGCGATTTGGTCAGCCGTCTTGGATTCGCCAAAAACTACCTCCGGCATGCCCTGTCGCAGAGCCCGATGGTGATCGATTCGTGCAAAGCCCAAATCGACAAAGGGCATATGTTCCAACTGATGCAGAGCTTGCTCAGGGCTAACATTGCCGTTCTCGATTTCCTGCAAAAGCGCCAAGATTCGACTAGCGTCCATCTCGATAAAAGCCTCTAGCACTCAAGCCCAAGGCCCTGATCAATATTTGCCGGCGCCCGTGAATATCAGGGATGGGACCCTCGGATTCTCCCGCCAGACAAATGGAATTCGGGTTCAATTCAGCGGCAAGTAAAATCTGGATTTGCATGTGACAGGCAACGTGCTTCCCTCTCCACGTGCCGATTCCCCTATCTCTGTGGATTGGCCTGTTATTGGGCCTGGCGTCCGCCCGGGCTGCGCATGGTCTGCTAGTACGCTCCAATAACTCGGCGGTATCGAGCTCGGCATTTGTCGTAGTCTGCACGTTTGGGCTCATCGTGTTTGCCCCGATTGCCGGTTTCACGATTGCTTTGGCTCCGGACTGGGCCTGTGCGTACTTGGTTGACAGTCAACGGCTGCCCGCTGCATCCGAGACTCTATTTGTCCTCGTCGCTGCGCTGAGTGTGCCACTCGGGTTCATATGGGGTGCTGCGGCAAGCACTCGTCGACGCTGGAACATCCTGACACGCCGAATCACACTGGTCGCCATTGCCCTCGTTACCACGGGCGCGCCATTGTTACCGCGCCTGACGGTCCAGGCTACCTACGCCCAATTCCACGGAGACTTTGGCATTCGGCCCATTTCCGGCACAGAGCTTGGCTATGCCCTGCTTTGGATGTTTACAATATTGGGAATTGCTACCACTTGGACAATGATTTCGCTTTACCGCATGGGACAGCAGCCAATCAGGGATTGACTGGACGCCCTTGACGCGAAAAGGTGTGGCCCTCAGATGAATTCAAGTCCTGATATTCTAATGTCCCTAGCCCGCCAAGTCGTCGATTTGGCGCTCAAAAAGGGAGTCGATATCGCCGAAGCCAGCGCCGGACAAGGTTGGGAGCTCTCGGCAAAGGTGCGACTCGGCGAAGTGGAATTAGTCGAGGAAGCCGGCCACAAGAGCTTGAGCCTGCGCGTACGGCGAAGTGACCGAGTTGCCGCCTCTTCCACCAGCGATTTGCGGCCCGAAGGGTTAGTGCAATGCGTGGAGCATGCCGCTGAATTGCTCGAGCTCAGCGAACCTGATCCGGACTCGCGCCCAGCCGACCCAAGCAAGCATTGCAAGAATACGGACGTAGATTTGAGGCTATTCGACGAGTCTCTCGAAAAGCTCGACACGGACCAGGCGATAAGGCTTGCCCGATCGGCCGAAGAAGCTGCTCTGAGGCACGATTCCAGGCTCAAACTGAGTGAAGGCGCGGTGTTCGGTCGAGCCACGGGCGAAACGGTACTCGTCTTTTCGAATGGCTTCGAAGGTGCTCGTCGAGGGACTCAAGCTAGCCTTTCCGTTTCACCGGTCGTCGAGGACAGTGGCGGAAAGAGGCGACGAGGCCATTACTACACCGCCAATCGATTCTTCGATCAATTGGAATCAGCCCAATTGGTCGGCGAAACTGCGGCTATTCGGACACTCGAACAGTTGGGGGCTCGAAGCGTAGCCACTTGTGAAGCATCCGTCATATTTCACCCGGACGCGGCGCGATCGATTATTGGGACATTTGCGGAGTGCATCATGGGTGGAGCACTCTGGCGTCGCTCCAGCTATTTGCTCGGGCGCATCGGCACTCCCGTCGCGAGTCCCTTAGTAACCCTGGTGGACGACCCAGGCCGCCCCAGCGGCTTCGGCTCGCGAGTGTTCGACGGTGAAGGGCTAACCTGTCGCGTCAACACGGTAGTGGAGAACGGAGTGTACTTGTCACCACTGCTCGACTGCACTAGTGCGCGCAAATTGGGAATGACGACGACCGGTAGCGCAAGTCGTCATGGCGCGCAGGTTTCCTCATCTATTAGCAATTTCCTAATGCAGGCGGGTTCGGTAAGTCCCAAATCGATTATTTCGAACACAAAGAGCGGCCTGTACGTAACTAGCATGATGGGTTTTGGATTCAATCCAGTGACTGGGGATTTCTCGCGCGGCGCTTCGGGGTTCTGGATTGAGGATGGCAAGTTCCTGCACCCCGTTAGTGAAGTGACGATTTCATCCAATCTGGACGCAATGCTGAAGAGCATTGACGCGGTCGCGGATGACTGCATCGTGCGAAGTTCGATTGTTGCGCCAACATTTAGGGTGTCTTCAATGACGATAGCCGGACAGTGAGGCTCCAATACGCAACATATTGCCGCGCGCTGGGCCGGGCCCCAGCGCGCCAACGGGATACGACATTCCCGGTTTGGCACGGAGAAGGATGAGTTTTCGTAAGCGAACGACTCACCAGACTCGCGAATAGCCCGGAGAAGTCAGCACCTATCGTGCAAATTCGGAGACAACGCGGCAGCTAGAAATCAAAGTAATTGGCCGCCCCCGGTGATGCGCCTTGACCTCCGTGTGGACTGAAAGCAGCAATTTCATCATCCAAAGTCCACCACTCCCGGCGAGCCACACTTACCCCTGCCGTCTTGGCCTGCACTGCGGGAAAGCCCGAGATCACCGTGCCAGCTGAGTCGAGCAAACTCAGGGGCTCACCGGCGTTCGAAAGACCGTTCTGTCCAATTTGAGGAATGCGTATCAACTTCGTTAGCTCGGCGGCAGGCACGTCGCCTGGCTGGGTCGAATCGAAATCATCGCGCACTATTAAGGCGTACTCGCCTGGATGAATGACGACTGAAGGCAATTGCACACCCATGCCTGAGTCTTTCAAAACCAGGCCTGCCAAGTTGCCATCTAGCGTCCCTGCATTGACCAATTCAATCCATTCCTGCGCTGGCTCCACTCCGACCGAATTCGACATGACCTCATTGATGACAATCCTGGGTCCGGGCGGAGGTAGGGCGACAGCACTTTGACAAGATTGAGAGCGGCCGGCGGCGTCAAATACGGTTGTACGGAGCTCTACTGCGGGTCCGTTGCCCAAGTCTGGTATTACGAATCTTTCGCCGTTTTTGACCAACTGAATATGAGAATAGCCGCCAAATCCTAGCGCCCACAACGAATCGCCTGGTGGCGGCCTTACGACAATTCGACCCGAGTCGGCAATGGCGCAGCCGGGGCCAAACGGAAATTCGCTCTTACCGCATTGCACGCTCGCTGGCGGGTCGGGTAACTGTCCTGTTGGAATGGTTGCCGGGTCAAAAGCATAGTCTTCGAATACCGTTGGCGGCTGGGCCTCCGTATCCTGCGTGACGCCCCAAATGAGCCGAACGCATCGACCCATGCGAGAATTGAAATTGTCTAAAGCCGGGAGTAACCTCGCTCGAACGTCGGACCTCTCGAGCCTAATATCGGCAGGGGCCACGGGCGCGTTCGCTCCACAATATACTCCCAAGAGGCTGGTGCCCGATCCAGGCACGGGAGGCCATATTCTGGCTAAATAGGTCCGAGATGCCGCTCCAACGGTGAATTTACCGTGCTCGCCGTAAGCTGATATGACCGAGTAAACCTGACCGGGCAACAAGGGAGCCACGGGCCTGATACGCCAACCGTCGTCCAAAGCGCGATACGTTGAAGGAACTGCGCGATCCGAAAGTGTTGACGTAAGTTCACCCGCGGCAAGCTTGTTGAGCGACACTTGAGATACCGTACCCTCCACGACGTACGGCAGTACTGCCGAATCGGGCGCTCCTGAGAGAACGACCTGAATCGCAGTGACGGGTTCCGCTCTATCCAAGGGGCCGATCGGGTCCAATTGGAGACTTATTGTATTGACGGCCGCGAGTTGAGACTCATCGACGGGTCGTTGAGCTAGCGAATCTAGGGAAGGCGATCCGCAGGCCAAGAAAATGAGCGCGGCTGGACACAGCATTCGCATACCCAAATGTCGGCCAAGCCCAAAACTAGTTGCGTGCTAAGTTTCACGCGTGTCCCCTGACGAACTGCGAAAAATACGCGAGGAACTAAAATGCACGGCCCGGGAACTTGCTGTCACTTTGGGCATCGATTATGGCGAAGTGGTAGCCTGGGAGCAGGGCGAGCGATTTCCAACCAAGAAGAATGTGGCGGATATAGCCAAGCTTCGTTTGATAGGCACTGGCGCAATTATGCGCAAAGCAAAACGTCGGGGGAATGCCCCGCTGAGAGGCATCGCTCGCATGGCAGATCCTGCGTTTTGGCAGTTGATGCGAAAGCTTGCCGAACACCCGGAGCTATTTGACAAGGTCGTTCACATTGCCGAGCAATATTTAGATCCCGCAGATTCGGCTTGAGTGTGTCGGTGATCAGTCTCGATTCGCGGCCCTGGAATTGAAACCACGTGCTCGACGGCCACCCTAGCGGAACCTATTTTTCTTCTTCTTCTTCCTCTTCGTCGTCTTCGTCGTCCTCTTCGTCNNTCGTCCTCTTCGTCGTCTTCGTCTTCGTCGTCCTCGTCCTCGTCTTCGTCCTCTTCGCCGTCTCCCGCTACTTCTTCATCGTCTTCGTCGTCTTCGTCTTCGTCTTCGTCTTCGTCGTCCTCTTCGTCGTCTTCGTCTTCGTCGTCTTCGTCCTCGTCGTCCCCTTCCTCCTCATCCTTCTCGTCCTCATCTTCAACTTTGCCGCGCGAAGGGCTGGATTCTTTCGCTGGATTTGCCTCCGAGCCCGCTGTCTCCCCATCCTGGTCAGAGCCCGCTAGTTCGTGCCCCATTGCGATCGGCGAATCTTGGCTTCCTAGGCCGCCGATGGCGTTCGAGTCAGCACTGTCGGGAATCAGGCCCAAATCGGCAAGCCCGATCGGTGGCCCCTCGCCAATTTCTTCTTCGTACTTCCGTTTCGAATCCTCATTGAGCTCGGCAAATTCCCGAAGCGTCGGGAGTTCCTGGAGTGACTTCAGACCGAATAGTTCCAAAAATGCGGGAGTTGTGCCGTATAACATGGGTCGCCCTGGTTCATCTTTCTTTCCGAGTATCCGAACAAGATCACGTTCCAATAATCCTTTGAGGACGGGTCCGCAGTCCACGCCCCTGATATCGTCAACCTCGGGTCGCGTTATTGGCTGGCGATACGCTACAATCGACAGAGTTTCCAATTGTGCTCGTGATAGTTTTACTGGGCGCTGCTCCAAGAAATTTCTGACATATTCAGCAATACTTGGATGCGTTCGAAATGCGTAGCCATCAGCTATCTCATCGATCCGAATTCCACGATTTTCGTACTCGACTCGAAGTTCGCTGAGTAGCTCCAACGTACGCTTCTTGTCGAGTTGCAGACCTTTGGATAGTTCCTTTAGCGTGATCGGCTTGTCGCTAACGAAAAGCATGGCTTCGATTGCATGTCGCAAAAGAGCTGCTGTATCCGGGATGTCACCCATAGCCTCTAGCAAATCCCCAGCAACCGCCATAACGGGTGATTGATCGCGATCGTCTTCGGTCTCAACCGCGTCGTCCTCGAATGAGCTAACTTCGTGGACACTAGGCGGACGAAGCGTGGGCTCGTCGGGCTCTTCTTCGTCTAAATCAGACAGCCGAGAATTGGCTTCATCCCCAATACTTGGGTCCGGAATCCCAGAAACCAGGTTGAACATGTCCTCGAGCGCTGTGTTCTCGTGGCTTTGTTCCTCTGCATCAATGAGCTCACCCAGTACGGCCAGAGGCAAATTGTCGCCGTCCGTTGCCTCCGCAGTGACGGTCACCACTTCCTGTTCCTTAGAATCTTCCTCGCTCGATTGACTTGATTTCGAACCACGAGTCGAGGTCTTCTTTTCCTTGCTCGAAGTGGCCGTTGCAGGACGTCCGCCGGCCAAGGCACGAAGCTTCGTGGCCGGTTTTGCTTTGGGATATGCCTTCTTCGATTTACGTGTCGCCATTCAACGTAACTCCGGTTCCTCACCGCTATCCACCGGGGATTGCGGCAGGTCGCTCATTTGCGAATCGCCCGATTGCGAATTTTCGTCTGCTTGTGATGATTGGGGCTCTTCGAGAACATCTGCGGTCACCGCTTCGCGTTCGGCCAATAATTCGCTGTCGGAAACCGCAAGTTCAACGGAAATGGGCGAAAGGGCGTCGTCTTGGTGAATATTGGTCAACCGCAGTCGGGTCATCTCGAGCAAGGCCAGAAACGTAACGATGAGTTCTGCACGCGTTCGCTGGCCCTCGAATAGATCATCGAAAGATACGCGTCCTTCATTTCGAAGTTTATCAACGAGTTGATTGATTCGGTCCGTTATGGAAAGGCGTTCGAACTCGATTTGGTGGTCAAGGACTGTGTTGGCCCGCGCCAAAATCCGCTGGAATGCATCGAGCAACTTGAAAATGCCAACGGGGGCCAACGGCGCCGGGCTTTCGAGCATTTCGGCTCTTTCGCCACGTGAGAATACGTCGCGCCCCAGCACGCTGCGACTCGCCAATTCTTCGGCGACTTGCTTGTATTTCTGATACTCGAGCAACCGACGTATCAGTTCCGCACGCGGATCTTGCTCGCCTTCCTCGCCGTCAGCATCGTCATCAGCGGGAGGGGTCGGCAGCAATAGCCGCGACTTCATGTGTGCCAACGTTGCAGCCATCACGAGATACTCGCTGGCAACGTCAATATTCAATTCTTGCATCAAGGCCAGGTACTGGAGGTACTTGTCCGTAACAAAAGCGATTGGAATATTCAGGATGTCGAGTTCGTGTTCCTGAATAAGGTGCAACAACAAATCAAAGGGCCCCTCGAATCCTGGCAACTCCAGATGTAACTCCGCACCTTCGGTTATGACGGTATCTGGCGCAAAACCGACTGCCTCCCCCGTCTCAGCGGACTCATCATTTACCGACTTTTGAGCCGACGAGGGTTTCTTCATGGGCGCTTTTCCTCATCTGCACAATCCGGGATGCGTAGTAGCCACCGTTGACAACTGCTCTCGGCAGGTTCGAGTATGCCGAGCCGATTTTGGATCGTCAGATCTGTTGTTGGCTTCACCGCAAACACGGGCGGCGCAGCCTAGCAGGTCATCCGCCGCGAAACATCGCCTTGTTTGCTCGATTGATTGCGCTCGCTATGGCCGAACGGCCGAGCGTATACTGAATCGTTCTACGACCATGATTGAGGACCCGATCACAAGGACTAATGTCCAAAGCGAAGCGCTAGTCGGACAAAAGGTGGCTGGACTATTCGAAGTCGAATCACTCTTGGGAGAAGGCGCTTCATCGCGCGTGTACCGAGCAACTCACTTGACGCTTCGGCAACCAGTTGCAATCAAGGTGCTAAACCACGAGTATCTCAAGGCCGCCGACGTTCGCGCAAGATTTCATCGCGAAGCGCGTATTGCAACTCGAATTGCTCACCCTGCCGTGGTCAAAGTACTCATGACTGGGGAGCTCCCGAATGACGAATTGACCCGCGGTGAGGCATTCATCGTATATGAATTCGTCGACGGCCTGACACTTCGTAAGCTTCTCGACAAGGGTCCCTTGAGTCTTGAAACGATCTTGGGAATCGTAGTTTCGAGCTGCAATGCCGTTGCGGCAGCCCACGACCTCGATATCGTTCATCGAGACTTGAAGCCGGAAAATCTAATGATCGTTCCGAAAAGTGATGCGGGCCTGCAGCTGCGCGTGCTGGACTTTGGGCTGGCTAAAGTGCACGAATCTTCTGAATCCTATCTCACGCACACCGGAGCCATTCTGGGAACTCCAAGCTATCTATCGCCAGAAGGGGCGCGTGGACAACCGGCGACGCCGCGTAGTGACGTATACTCATTGGCAACAATTGCATACGAATGTCTGGCCGGGTATCCTCCCTTTAGTGAAACTTCTCCAATCCGAGTATTGATGCAACAAGTCGATAGCGAACCGCCGCCCCTTAAGCGACCTGCAGGCGCGGGAGACATCCCCACAACCATCGCTTCTGTGATCATCGGGAACTTAGCAAAATCTCCGGAGGACCGCGTAAAAGACGCGCGAGGCTTCGCTAATGCCCTTAGCAAGGCCGCAGCAATGAGTCAGCTCACCATCGCAAATTACGGACCCGACTCGGCTTTGTGGAGCGATTCAGACAATAGTGGCACCAGCAGTGAATCGCAACCATCAGTACCGAAGCGCGACCCGGGGACGCCATGAAGGCATGTTCGCGATTGGTACCGCCCAGTTTGCTGCTCTTGTCGTCCCTCAAGACAGTGAGCGCCTACGCAGAGTCCCCCGATGCGGAAGCCGCAGAAGCGCCGGCATTCGATCGTAGTAGTTTCCATGGCAAAGCGGAAGTGGGCTTAGGTCTGCTCGGGCTGCCCACGGCGAAAGTGTGCACCAATCGCCTCTTTTTGGGCTGCAAACGAGGCGACAGCAGCCCGATGCTGGAACTCTGGCAGTTATTTCGCCCCAGTCCCGTATTTGCAGTTGGCGCCGGAATTACGATCGGACTCTTTCCTATCACCGATGCGCCCAAGAATGAGCCCGCAGGAGTTACGCGGGATCATAAGCGTGGCTACCTAACCGCAGAGGGAATTGCGCGGTTTTATTGGCTTCACGGTCCCGTCTGGGAGAGTTGGGTTGGCGTTACCGGAGGGATGGTCGTCGTCAGCGATAATTACGCAACCAACAACAACGTTACCGACCGAGCCTATATTGGGCCGCGCGGAATTACGATTCGATCGGAGGGATATACGGTGGGTATTGCCACTGGTGTAACGCGATCGTTGTCCGAGGCGTGGACGATTGGCGGCACCATACGCTACGGCCTTTGGTCGCTCCCAGCCACTCCAGCACGCGACACATTGGGAGATGAAGCCTCACTCATTGGTCATGTGGCTACGTTCGTGATTGGAATTAATGTGGGCTACAGATTGAAACTATAAGATTTGGGGTGAATTTTTGGGTTTTGACGGCACGGATTGACCGCTTTCCGTGACTTCGAGCGTCACGGCCCGCGCGGCGCAATCAGAACAATCAAGGCTAGGACTCGCTCGAATATGACCGCGAGAAACACAAGCAAAAATATCGTTCGCAATGGCGCCCAAATCGGTTGAAGCCTCGCGGGGCTCAGCGCGCGAGTTACGAGCGCCGCCGTGAGTTCGAACAACACGCTGGCAACTAGAAATGGCACAGCCAGTGCTATCGCAATGTGAATTCCGGACAAAAGGTCTTGAACGACACGCGCCAACAGGCCATGCACATCTGGCGCGTTTCGATTGAGGGCGGTCACTACGCGGCCCGTGCCGCCAGTCTCAAGGAATGCAATTGCGGCTAGGAGCGCGAACAACGCCCCGGTTGGACTGGTACCCTCCTCCACGACTGGTAAGCTCGACATTTCGCGGGACTGCCGGAGCTCGTCGAAAAGGCCGCCAGCCATACTAGCGGCCCACAGCACGACGGCCGCACTCAACGCAACCGGCAAACCGGAAAGTGCCTGAAGCGCGACGGCAAGACCAAAAGGAATGGTTGCAGATTGCGACAAGGCAGGTGCGACCGATAGACCCAGCGTTAGCGCCAGCCCTACGCGCGCACCAATAGGCAATGCACGCAGCCCGAATGCCGGCACGAGCACAACGACCGGCATGACTTTCGCCCCACCCAATATGAGCGAACGCATTACTTCAGTAGGAGGCAGCAGCTGGGCCAAAGAGTCGAATTGAACTTGCATGGGCGAGTTGCGGCGCAAAACGATAGAGATTATTCGGTTTTATTGACGACGGTGCGGAACACCAGTAACCGTCTGCCATTCGAAGGGAACTTGCATGAGTCTTGATGTTTCGCAGATTGGATATACTACTATGCCCTATTTGCACGAGATGGATTGGAAAAAGTCCATCACGTATGCTTTGGGTATTGGTGCAAAGCGTCAGGAGCTCGATTACCTTTACGAAGCAAGGGGTCCGAAAGTGTACCCCACTTACGGCGTGATTCCTGCGTACGAACCGCTAGTGGACGTCGTCAAACGTGTCGGAGGCGGCTTTGACAACCTTGTACACGGCGCACAATCCATCACGATGCACTGTCCGCTACCAGCGTCTGGAACCTGGCAGACCATCGGTAAGCTCGAGGCGCTGTATGACCTGAAACGGCTGACGCAGGTCGTCGTTTCCACCCAGACAACGTTCGAAGGAAAACTTCTGTTCGAGACTGAGTGGATGATAATTCTTTTCGACCAGGGGAACTTCGGTGGACCGCGCCCAGTGCGCCCTACCAAATTGGACATTCCCGAGGGACGCGCGGCAGATTTCGTGATAAGTGAGCGCACTTTGGCAGAGCAGGCGCTCATATACAGGTTGTCGGGAGACTATAACCCATTGCACATCGATACAGAATTTGCCGAGCGATTGGGCTTCAAAGAAGGGCCCATTCTTCATGGTCTTTGCACTTTTGGCCATGGAGCTCGTGCGGTAATCCGGGGCACCTGCAATGGCGACGGTAATCGACTCAAGGCTTTGCATGCATATTTCAAGAAGCCAGTATGGCCAGGGGATGAGCTGGTAACCGAAGGTTGGGTGCTTGAATCCAAGCAATGTCCGATCAATGTCACGGTCAAAGGTCGTCAAGATGCGATTCTCGGTAATGCGTACGCGGAGTTAGTTTGACATGAAGCTAAGATCGACTGGGTTGGTAGGACTATTTGGATTGGTTACGTCGGCCTGCATAGTTACGACGAACGAGGGCGCAGGCAGCCCGCCGCAAGCTGCAGTAGAAGAGCGAGCAGTAATCAAGCCACACGCAAGTGCCGAAGACTTACCGACTGAGATAGGGGCTCGGCACCTCTTGGTGCAGTACGTCGGGGCACAATCGGCACCACCCCGAATCCAGCGGTCAAAGGAGGATGCACGCAAACGCGCCGAAGAGGCCTTGGCGCGCGCGCAAGCAGGGGAAGATTTCGTGGCATTGGTTACCGAATATTCGGATGAACCTGGAGCCAAGGAGCGCGGCGGTTCTCTTGGACGTTTTCAGCATCACGCGATGGTTCGCCAGTTCTCGGACGCCGCCTTTCATTTGAAGATTGGTCAGCTATCGGCCGTCGTCGAAACCCCGTTCGGCTTTCACGTAATATTGCGAACGGAATAGTGAAATAAGCTATCAGCAATCAGCCGTCAGCATTCAGCTGTTCGGAATTTCTGAGAGCTGAGAGCTGAGAGCTGAGAGCTGAGAGCTGAGAGCTGAGAGCTGAGAGCTGAGAGCCAATCAAGGACCGAGCACGTGGCGCGCGATAACTACTCGCTGAATTTCACTCGTACCCTCGCCAATTTCGCAGAGTTTGGCGTCGCGCAGGAACCGTTCGACTTCGAATTCGCGAGTGTAGCCATAGCCCCCGTGAATCTGAAGTGCGTCATTGCACACACGTGTGGCAACTTCGCTGGCCAGCAGTTTCGCGGTCGATGCTTCGAGCGAATAGGGCCGATTTTGATCGCATAACCAAGCAGCACGCTGGACCATCAATTCGGAAGCATCGAGTTGAGTTCTACCGTTTGCAATCATGAAGCGAATAGCCTGATGCTGCGCAATCGGCTTGCCGAAGCTCTCTCTTTCAGTTGCGTAACGCATCGCAAGTTCGAGCGCCCCTCGCCCCAATCCGAGCGCCATGGCAGCAATCGAGATNNCAATGATCAAAGCGCAATTCCGCCGTGTCACTTGCCCGGCAACCGTGCTTCTCGAGGATACGACTCACGGTAAAACCGGCCGTGCCCTGATCGATTATGAATGCAGTAATGCCATGATGCGGAGGGCCGTCATCGCTGGTTCGCGCCAAAACCACGCAAAAGCCGCCCACTGAGCCCTGGGTGATGAATGTCTTGGTGCCACTGACTATCCAATGGTCTCCCTCGCGTCGTGCCTGCGTCCGAATGGCGGCCGCGTCCGAACCCGTTCCAGGTTCGGTCAGCGCCCAAGCCGCCAACCACTCACCCGTCGCGGCGCGGGTCAGATATTTCCGCTTCTGATCCTCTGTTCCAACGGATAGTATATGAGCTACCCCAAGCCCGTTGTGACTAGCCACGGTCAGGGCCAATGCGCCGTCAAAACGGGCACATTCTTCCACGCAAATAGCGTAGGCCAGCGTATCCATACCGGCACCCCCGAATGCTTCGGGGATGCCTATTCCAAGGAGGCCTAACGCTGAAAGTTTGGGAATAAGTTCTGTCGGAAACCGTTCCTCGGCATCCCAGGTTCGGGCATGCGGCGCGACTTCGCGTTCGCAAAACTCTCGGATTGTACCGCGCAATATTCGATGTGATTCCGACAACTCAAAGTCCACAATTACTCCTTCTTAGTGCCCGGCAAATCGGTAGCGGTCTGAGGCGTACTCGGAGCCGGCGGACGAATGCGGATTGCTTCCAGAAGTTTCTTCAGCCGCTCCATTTTTTGCTCACGCGGCAAGCATTTGTCTTTGAGTTGACCCGCCGGCAGCTGCGCTAACACGAGTTCTTCGTCGCCAACGCCAACCACTACGCGTCCCTGTCGAGCAAACAGCCATTCGGTCTTTACAGCGTCATTGGCCCCGTGCCATGGCAGCACAAGCACTGGTAAGAGAGTCTTGGTCTCCGAAGCGCCAACGACTTTCTTCAAGGTCTTCATCACGTCTTGTGCCGAAGCATCGTCGCTCCGCTCGAGGATCGCGACGCGATACCGACGATTCTCGGCTGCATAAAATCCAAAGGATCCGGGGCCCACGCCCTGAACACCCAGCAGATCGCGCGGCTCGTAGACAATTCCCATCGGCACCCGATCCGCTACGGGTAGTAGGCCAGCCGTATCGGGTAGCTGTGTATCGCCAGGTACCGAATTGCCGACAGACTTGGCCAACTCTGGCAATATTCGCGCGGCGCTCTGACGCAGAGCATCCGGTGACTCCGAATCGTTGACGTAGCTAAGTTCCGCTACATACAGGCCCCGCCACACATACGCAATCGTACTAGCTAGAGCTCCAGCACCACCAACCGGCAACGGCTTAATCTTGGTGTCTACGGGATCGGCGTCCGCTACGACTCGCTTGGTATAAAAACCGTATGCGCCTCGTGGGGATTCGAACCTCGAAAGCACTACGTTGACCGTGCTTGTCGACCCTTTCCCGTCGGCGTAGCGAACTGTAACTACCCGTTCGAGGCCATACATGCGATAGACTTCGCATTCTCCGTCGAA
>PMCK01000181.1:0-4185 GCA_003154095.1 Myxococcales bacterium
CCGAATACTCGGATTTGTTTACCGACAGGACCGACTTGCAGGGTGACGTCAACGTACTTCTGAGGGCGGCCAAACGGCGCGTGCGCTTGACCTACCAGCAGCACGTCGGTTCGAGGCTTGAATGGCACCAATTCCGATTCGAACCTCAGCGCTCCTTCGGGTTTCTCCGGATCGTAGGGCTCGTCCATGGTTAGAATCGGCAGTTGCTTCTCCGCTATGCGCGCGGGCGTGAGCCGGTTCTCCAAACGGAAAGTTGCCTTGAGGATGATGCTCAAGAACCAATCACCCTGGGTGGTTCGCCCAAAGGTTGGCGCAGTTGGAAAGAGTCGAGCGTTTTTGATTCGCATCAATCGCTACTCCTTCCTACAGCGCGACGTTGTCCGTCCGCAACATCTCGCCTGGGGTCATCGTGTACACGTGGGCAACGTTGGGTTGCTCCGCTTCCATTGGGGCTGCCCCCACATCGCGCCTCCTCCCCGCGCAATTGTCTTCAATTGAAGAGCAATCTGCGTCGTGGGCGGGTCCGGCGGCGCGGTCTCCCCCAAATCGGTACTCGACTCAAAGCGCGGGCTGAGTCGTCACTGGCTTTGAGCCTGCGTGCCTCAGGGGGAGACGGGCTTGTTCCAACCAGTTGTGTCGTGCGCGCAGGGACGGGTCTTTCCGATTTTCGTCATTGAAACGCTGTGATCCAGCGAATCTCAGGCTCCAGCGTCATCATACGGCAGCGTCATCTTCAAATCGGTCTTGATGTTCACGTAGTCGACGCTGTCCGCTTGCCCTCGAAACCTGTCCTCGAGTAGTCCTTTTAGGACGCATGCGGAGACTAGAGGCGGCACATCAACGTCGAGGTGCTTTGAATCAGGTATGTCATAAGAGACCATCAGGGTCCGCCTCCGCAGCTTCCGCAGTATGGCCTCGTGAACATGAACCACCTCCGTGTGGTCCGCTAATCGCTCGACGACGAAATAGGAAGTCGGGCCATCGTCGCAGCGATAACCCCGATAGGAGGCAACGTCAACAATCGGGCGAGATTGCCCGGGTCCTACGAGGTAATCCAGGCTGCCGAGCACGTACGGAAGCACATTATGTGATAGGATCTTTCCTCTGGCGGTCAACAAGCGCTGACGGACCATGGACTGCTGCGTGCCTGTCAGGCGAGACGCGCGGGAACACAAAACGCTGTAGAGCGCCAGCGCGGTTGCCGCGTAAGCTCGGTCATTCAGCGGCAGCCTGTCGAGAGTTCCACTGTACGCTGCCAAGTCAAATGACTCCGAGACGGCGCGCGCCGCCCAGTAGCCATCCAAGAACGCGCCTACCACGTTATGCATCGGTAATGTTGGCTCGTTGCAAAGAAGCTCCCAAGCCACAAGGTCCATCTCGGCGTGGCGTGAGTCACCGACTAAAATGCCGCCGTCTGCGATGTATTCGCCATCAATAAAACTGGCGGGCAACCAACTTCGAAGCCACTCCAAGAGAGTGGCAATGACAGCACCGCGTTCCTCGCCATCGAGCACAGCAGGTTGCTGATCTCGAGCATTCGCAAAGGTCTTTATGGTCAAAGTCATGGTTCTATTGGGGGGACTGAAGTTAGCGAGGTGGGGAATAATCCGGGGTCACAGGCATGCCCGATTGCTCGAAAAGCTTGGCAGCGTTATCCAGCTGCTCGGGGCCGCGATCAGCGTGCCCGCTATATCGCCCTGACCGGTTGTTGATAATGGTCGTTCCGTCGCTCTGCGGTTTGATTTCGCCTCCAATTCGCGCAGGCTGACCGTCGACTAGAGTTGGATGTCCGAGCTTCTGAGTTTCGCTAACAGGAACTTCTTCGGCGACAACGAGTCTGCCATCCTTATCTACCAGCCAGATGTAATTTTTGCCAGGTTCCAGGACAGGGGGTTTACCGGGTTCAGGATACTGGATCGTTGGGTTCTTGACGACGGTACCGTCCGGATTTTTCTCGAAATCTTTGATACCGGTGCGGCCACCGGGTTCCTTTGGCGCGCCGTAACTCTCGTTGAGGACCTGTCCTCGGACAATACCTCTAGCTGCGCCCGCCGCCAGACCGCCGATTAGCCCGCCAGCGAGACCTGCAACGGTTCCTCCCACGAGCCCTCCCAGGTGCTCGCTCTTCTCCCGGTCTGTCATTTCACTGAGGGGCTTGCCGCCGGACCATCCGAAAACATCAGCCATCAGGGAATACGTTCCGTATATACCTCCGCCTATGACCAAGGCCGCGCCAAGGGGCGGGCACAACACGCAGGCTGCAGCCACGCCCAATCCGACAACAAAGGCGAGCGGGGCTGCCGCTTTAGCTCCTTTCCAGAAGCACTCAGAGCAGAAGTTCCCAATGCTCTGGAATTCCCCGATGCCGACTCCAATCGTGAACCCAAGAGCAAACGCACCGACGGCCGCCGCCACAACTGCTGTGACCGCCACTGGTGCCAAAGCGACCACTGCGATAGCAACGGCGGCGGCACCCACAGCTGCAGCCAGTCCTCCCCAAGAGAACAACCCGAGCACGTCAGTGTCGTTGGTTGGATTGTTGTTCGCGTACAGATATAGGTTGTGGCCACCGAGCAGCCCAGCAGGATCTACACTCAGGTAGCGCCCAAGTAGCGGGCTATAGTAACGAAAACGGTTGTAGTGCAGCCCCGTCTCGATGTCTGCGTATTGTCCGGGCAATCGCAGTGGGTTCTCGACTATCCCGACCGAGATGTAGGCAAATCCAAATGCAGCATACTCAGCGGCCCATACGACTTTCCCTTGCTCGTCCGTCAAGCGTTGTGGTGTCGCAAGGTGATCGTTGTGGTAATAGTAAATCTTGTCATCAACGCGCAACGCGAGTGGCTCGTACGTGCCTGGATAGTAGAGATAATCGCGAACGGATTGTCCCTCGCTGGTCGTGACAATCTCGCGGGTAATTTGTTCTCCGCACCATACGTAGCGCGCACAGCGATCGCCCGTGCGTTTTTCGATGCGCCGACCTAGTGCGTCGTATTTGAACTCGGTACGACCCATTGGACCATGGGCTTCGACCATCTGATTTCTCAAGTCATACGCAAAGCGCCATGCGGCGCCACGAGTCTTGAGTTCTACCAGGTTTCCTCGTGAGTCGTATTCGCACTGCGTATCGCCTTGTGCGAGCAGGCGATTGCCCTTTGCAACATCTACGCTGAGGCCGCTCGCGAACTTGCGATTGCCGGCTGCGTCATAATCAAAGGTCTCCCTCCACTGCCCCCGCTCATCTGAGACACCCAGAAGCCGCGACTCGGCGTCGTAGCTGAAGCGCCGCTCCCCGTAAGTCGCGTCACGCTTCGCGATCAAACGCCCCTGTATGTCATGCTGAAATACGGTCTCAAACGCGGTGTGTTGGGTTACCCGGTCAGAGACGTTGATGCGAGTCAGCTTCCCAAACGAATCGAATCCCACCTGCGTATTTAGACGAGGTGTCGTGAGACTTCTTCGCAGCCCGGTTGAATCGTAACCCAACGAAATACTCGCACCGCCCCACCTCGTATGTGAAAGTCTCCGGTCGGGGTCATACGTGAACTCAGCGCGCGTTCCGTCTGGATACTGAATTACAGCGAGCAGTCCGCATGCGTCGTACTCGAACGTGAACTTCTGATCTCCACTCGTCTCGCTTAAGAGTTTGCCGTCTTCACCGTATTCGTACGAACAGACCCCGTCGGGGCCCTCAGCTGATGTGAGACGACCCGCATCATCGTACGTCAGCGAGTAGTTCTTTCCGTCAGCGTAGTTCGCGGTAAGCGGCTGCCCACGCGAGTCAAGCTGCATCTGAACGATGGGCACCGAGTTTTGGGTAAGGGCAATCGTGTCAGGCCCGGGATATTCTGCCGACTCAACCCGTCCGTCGGCGTGGCGAGTCGTTGACGGCCGACCCTGCTCATCGCGCGCGAACTGAGTCTGGTGTCCGAGCGGATCGTTCAGTGCGCTCACCTGTCCCGTGTCGTCGTAATCGACGGTGATTACATGATTGAGCCGGTTCGAGTATTGTTGGGGCTTTCCCTCTTCAGTCTGAAAAAACCGCGCCGCGGTGCCATCCCAGAACTGTGCAGAACACGAAGTGTGCACCGCATCCCAAGAGAAGCGCACAAACTCAACGCCGTTGCGAACGAATCGAGTTGGGGCGCCCTGCTCATCGCAAGGTATTTCAGTGTGTCGCCCGCT
>PMCK01000181.1:4229-4371 GCA_003154095.1 Myxococcales bacterium
GAACCTGACGATGCTGGGACTCGAATATCGCGACTTCGCCCTTTTGCGCTAACCCGGCGCACATGAGCCGCGCTGTCTGCTCGCAACGCAACGCGTCCGACTGGGCATCCCGAATTCGAAACGTCATCGCACGACCTCGGGC
>PMCK01000021.1 GCA_003154095.1 Myxococcales bacterium
GCCGGTTGCAGCTCCGCCAGTAGCCGCTCCGCCTGCACCCGTCTTGCCTCCGGTTTGGGAACCACCCGCTGCCGTTGATGTTCCACCTGTGGATGGTGTTCCACCGTTCCCAGGTGCTCCACCAGTGAGCGACGTGCCAGTCGACTTGCCGCCAGTGCCAGGAGATGTGCCACCAACTTGTCCAAGACCACCTGTGGCTGCCGATGCACCACCCGACGCAGAGTTGCCGCCGTTGCTAATGCTACCGCCCGTCGAGGTTCCTGTACCGCTAGCACCTCCAGTGCTGGCGCCTGCGCCATTCGTCGAAGTGCCCGCTACGCCGTTTGTTCCGCCTTTCGCTGTCGCTCCGCCCACGGCACTATTGCCACCCACAACGCCAACACCACCCACAGCCAGTGTGCTCGAATGCCCTCCAATCCCGCCTTTAGCCCCCCCCACAGAGGTGTTGCCGCCCGCGCTGTGAGTTCCAGCGTCGGGCTCTACGTTGTTGTTGGTTACGCTGGTGGAAGAGCAGGCAGAGACCAGCCCTAGCAACGTGATTGACGTAATAGCTTTGCGCATAGTTGTCTGATTCTTTCAGTAACAGAAGTCAGGTGAGTATCCAATAGGTACAAGTCCGCATTTGGATTCCGTCTGCATTGTTGAGCCTGTACGACCCAAAGGCGAGGCAACTAAAGCGACCAGGCTTCGCCATTTGATAGATGCCCCTCGTCGAGTTTGTCGCACAAAGAACTTGGATAAATCTCTATTGAGTCGCCCAGTTGGCCAAATCCAGTATGGTTGCTTTCGATCCCTACATTTGGATACTACTCTTTTGGAGCAACGACACGCATAAGGCACGGCACGAGCGACCCGATGTGCGATGGCTGAGCCAACGAGATCGCTACAGAGTCCAGTCAGCGCATGCGCGACGTCGATGGAGTCATCGGTCAAAGCAGCGCGGTGAGCATGGTGCAGCGCATCCATCGTACTGGACGGCGCATTCGCTGCCAATAGCGGCTTGGGGAATCAAGTGAGTGCCCCTGCGCCGCTGCTGCCCCGCTTCGCCAGCCGTGCTCGGCGCCGGGCCGGCGAACGAAAAAAGATTTTACTCGATCGCCCGAGTGAGATGTATCATCGCGGGCACGGGAACCGTACCATGTTAAAGACGCTCAGTTCGTTCGTCCTTTTGATCGGGATCTATGCAATCTATTACTGGTTTTCACGCTTGAAGAGTAAGCAGACAACGGTCACGAAGAGCGCCACGGTGACAGGCGGCGATACCGAGGAGCGTGAGCGCGTCGTTCAGAGCTTTGGGCCGGACTGGGGCCCCATTTATGACACCGCTGCCCGGGGAGAAGTCCTGGCACTCGGGGAGCTGATGAGCGCTGCACGCGGGCAGTGGGCTCGCTACGCTACGCTCTGCTCTTTCGGTTCTTATGCCCCAATAAAGACCGTACAGAGCTACGCGGGTTGGCAAAAATCGCCCGAGGTTCAGCTCATTGCGGCTGCCGCGTACGATGCAGAGGGGTGGCGCATTCGCGGCCATGGCACCATAAATAGCGTGGGCAAGGCCGATCGCCAGGCATTCGACGAGTGGCAAGAGCGTGCGCGTGACACATTAATGCAGGTCGCAGAGGCCGATCCGCCGAACCCCACGCCCTGGGCGCTTCTCACATCGATCTACCGAAACCTGGGTGAGTCTGAAGCCGACAAGTTGCGAGCGGCGCGCGAAGCGCTCGCGCGTTGCCCGGACCACTTCGGTGCCGTGCGCACGCTGCTCGACGGGCTCGCGCCGCACTGGCACGACGACGAGCAAGCGGGTCTTCGGATGGCGCGCGACTTGGCGCAGAGTGCGCCCAACAATTCCCTCGTCGCCGGGTGCGTCATTCAAGCGTACGTTGGGCAATGGCACCACGCGTACTACTTCGGCGACGGCGACGCGGCCTATGCTGCAGCCGTGCTGCGGCGCCCTGATGTGCAACAAGAGATCGCAATGGCTTACCAGCGTGCGGCAGGTCACCCCGAGAACGAATGGTCGCGCACCTGGTTCGTCGACGCGGCTGCGCTGACGGCGCGGGCGGGCCTGCGCGAATTGGCAGTCTCGGCGTTTCAGCGCCTGGGTGACCACGACCGCGAGGGCAACCCTTGGATCTATATCTCGAAGACCGCGAAGCTGCGCAACGCGGCCTGCTTCAGGGCATTACGCGATTGGGCCTGCTCCGGCGCCAAGCACCCGTGTAAGGATACGCAGACGGTCTAGCCGCCGCAGCTACCGCATTTGCACGGCTGTCCACGTGCCGTCATGCCAAAACAGCAAAAGTCGCCCCCGCCTTAACAACTGCGTTCAGAGAACTCAAGGTCAATGAGACCGACAATTCGATTGACCCAGGACGCCAGGCAGTGCCAATAATGTGCGCCATGCCGATACCACTACTTATCATCGTCGTGATTGCCACAATTGGGATGTTCATCTGGTCGCGCATGAAGCTGAAGGCCGGCATGGCCCAAAATCAGGACAAGACCTTCGGCGCGGTTGCTACCCGGCTGGGCCTAAGCATGGAGGAAGGTGACCCAACCACGAATCTTCTGTATTTCTTCGAAAAGGGGGGCAGCTACAAGCGCACACTGCGCGCATCGGGCCAACCCTATTCACACGTTACGACATTTTGGTTGACGGACAGTGTGGATAGGAAGGAATTCATATTCACGAGGGTTGTTCGCACGACCAAGACGTACGGTTGCTTTCTCGAATTGAAGATGCAACAACCCGTCGCGCCGTTCGAGGTAGTGCTCCGCAACCCCCATCAATACATCACGCCACCGCAGGACATGAGCGACCGTGCCGATCTGCGCGAGATGCCCAGCGGCAATCCTGCGATCGACGCACAATTCATCATTCGCGCGGTTGACCCCAGAGTTCCTCCAGCGCTCGTGCCCGCGCTGCAGATTCTCACGCAGCAGCTATATGTGCACATCGCCGGGGAGGGCGGTCAGCTGTGGATGAACTTGACCAAGATGGGGCTACCCTATTTCTCCGCAGCCGCTGAGGAGTATCTGCTCGCTTTTGAGACCGCGGCCTGCAGCTTTGAGGGCATGCCTTTGCCGGCGCGCCTAGCGGCCCCGCCACCCGCTGTTGCGCAATGACAGAACTGGGCTACGCGCAAGCACCGGCAGTAGCTGCGCGGGAAGGTGTGCCCAGGCCGTGCCTGGGCTGCGGCGCGCCAATGGCCGTGACGGCAGATGCGCAGCTGCACGCGGATGCGACGCTAACTTGCGGCTTTTGCGGTCGCAGCGAAACCATGCCGGCACAAGCCGCCGCGCAAGATCGCTACTTGCGGTTGCGACTGATGCAAGTGCGCCGGGCGCGCGAAGGCATGGAAGCCCCGCTCAAAACCTACGAAATGATGCGGGCGAGTGGGGTCTTTGCACTGATCGTCTTTGGTGCGCAGGGTGGCTGGATGCTGTGGGGAGCGTTCACGACCGCAGACAAAGGTAGCGCCGTATTCGGCATGCTGGGCGCGGCCGGTATGATGGGCGTTATCCTCGCTAATTTCGGAATGATGCGGGCATTTCGCAAGTTGATCAAGCCGTTGCAACAAGCGCGCCCTCCTGCGGCGCCGGGCCTCGCAGCACGCTGCCGCAGCTGTGGCGGCGATTTGCCGCCAGTACGGTCCACTCACGCGACCTGCGCGTTCTGCGGTGCGAACAACTTCCTCGACAACGCAGCGGCACACGACGTAAACGCGCTTTTGACGGCGGAGCAACAGGATTACAAAGTTCGCGCTAGCGGCGGCAAGCCCGGCGACAACACAATCTACCAACGGCCAGCGCACGCGTTCTACGTTTGGGGCGCGGCCGGTGCCGCAGTGACGTTCGTCGTCGGCGTGGTGCTCGTGCTCGTGTTGGTTTGACCCATTTTCTCGGTCATTGCGTCGACGTATGCCTTGATGCGGTCTCGCGATCTCAGCCACACTGTGCCCTTGCCGGCGGCACAACACAAATCGCGCTCGGAAGAGGTCATTTGGGTGCGAGCTTACGGTACCTCAACGGCACCGAGATCGCAGGTGCCCGTGTTACGGGGCTGCCCACGTTGATCGGTCGCCTCGCAGTTGGCTCCCGCTTGAAGAGCTGCACTGTCGGCACCGGGAAGCATCGTGTACGTTGGACCACCATTGTCCGCCGGCGGGGACAACTTCGGATCCCCCGCAGTGACGCCCGGGATGCATGCGCCCGAGCCCGCGCTCTTGGACGTACTGTCCCACTGCAGAACATGCGCGCCAGTGCCACTGGTCGCGCAACCGTTGTCTATGAAGATGCTGTTGTTGATCGTCCAGGTGGCACCGCCGAACATCGCGTTGCCCGAGGTTTTCTGCTGGGCGTTATTGGCAAATGTCACGTTGTCCATGGCGATCTGGCCGCTAGCATTGCCGCTGAAGATGGCCCCGCCCCACCCGGCCGTATTCTTGTTGGCGTAGAACGTGGAATTGGTGATCGAGCAACTGGGCACGCAGTCAAGGTAGAGCCCAGCCCCGTTACCAATACTGGTATTCGACAGGAAGCTCGAATCTTTGATCGTGATGCCGCCGTTGCTGATTCGCATCGCCCCACCGATGGAGCCTTCACCCGAAGCGTTTTGGACCACTGAGTTGGACTC
>PMCK01000534.1 GCA_003154095.1 Myxococcales bacterium
GCGGAAATTCAGTTTTCGCTTGGCAACATGACAACGGCGCGCTCATTGGTGGAACGTGGCCAGGCGCATTTTGCGTCGCTGGCTCAACCTCATGGCCGTGGACAATGCCTGCTATTGTTAGGCGCAATCGAGCAATCGGAAGGGCAAGTCGAAAGGGCCCGCCGTCGCACCACCGAAGCGCGCTCGGAATTCGAGCGGGCGGGTTACCGCCTTGGCTCGGCCCTCGCGGATCTCGCATTGTCGCGTGTTGAACATCGGCTTTCCAATTTTCATAGTGCCGAACGAGGCGCGCAGGACGCGCTCTCCACTTTCTTTGCGCTCGGGACTCTGAAGTATCAAGCCGATTGCGAAAGGCTCTTGGCAATGGTCGGTATCGATTGCGACGACGCGCAAATGGCCGCGTATCACATCGACCGAATGGCAGACATCAACAAGAAGACTCTGGACCGCAGCGGTGAACTAGAAACCCTGGTGCTGCGTGCACAATTGGCCCTTCTTCGCCACGACCCTAGATCGGCTGTTGAGTCCCTGGCGCGTGCACGCCGGGTGACAGCCGTCGAACCCGAGCTCAAACAGCACCTGCTCTTGACTGACACCTGGCTTGCCCTCGAACAAGATGAAGTAGAACGGTCGCACGAGAAGCTTATCGCCGCGGCCACGGTCTTTCGGGAAGTACACGTTGTCGGTGATCACACCCCTCAATTGCTAGCTCGATTTTCACGGTATCACTTGTCAGAAAAAGCACGTACCGAGCTGGATGTCTGGCGTTCGACGATCGCCGAAAAGAGTCGTCGAAGCAAGGATTAACCTCTAATCAGGCTTGACAATTGGTCCAAAGGGGAGGTTCATCGCCGTGATGCGGAGTCAAAGATCGCAACAACTCTTCAAGCGAGCAGAATCTGTAATCCCCGGTGGGGTTAATAGTCCAGTGCGCGCATACCGCGCTGTCGGTGGCTCACCTCCGTTCATCACCAGGGCTTCGGGCGCCCGTATCTTCGACGTGGACGGCAATGAGTTCATCGACTACGTCGGTTCCTGGGGACCCGCAATCCTGGGACATGCCCACCCAGCGGTTGTCTCAGCCGTGAAGCGCAGCGCGGACAATGGTCTTAGCTTTGGTGCACCCACGGAACAGGAGATTCGACTCGCCGAGCTAATCATAGGCCTGTACCCGAGCATTGAAATGCTGCGCTGCGTTTCGAGTGGTACGGAAGCTACAATGAGCGCAATTCGTGTCGCCCGTGGCTTTGTAAAGCGTAATTACGTCGTAAAGTTCGATGGTGGCTATCACGGGCATTCGGATGGTCTGCTTGCGAAGGCTGGCTCGGGCGTGGGAACTCTCGGGATTCCCGATTCCGCGGGTGTGCCCGAGGGCATGGCCCAATATACGTTGACTTTGCCCTACAACGATTTGGTCGCTCTCGAGGCGCTGTTTCAAGAGCGCGGCTCGGACATCGCTGCTGTAATCGTCGAGCCAGTGGCGGGGAATATCGGCTGTGTCCCGCCCGCCCCAGATTTCCTTTCGACGATTGTCGCGGTCTGCAAGAAATTCGGCTCCGTCAGCATATTCGACGAGGTCATGACGGGCTGTCGAGTCTCTAGCGGTGGCGCACAAGCCTACTATGGTGTCACTCCCGACATGACCTGTTTGGGCAAAGTCGTTGGTGGCGGTATGCCGCTTGCCATCTATGGTGGCCGCAGGGATATCATGAATTGTGTGGCGCCACTTGGACCGGTATATCAAGCCGGGACTCTCAGCGGTAATCCAATTGCCGTCGCCGCGGGGATTGCGACGCTCGAACATCTGGACCAAGCGTCCTACGTGAGACTCGAGGAATTGGGGGCAGCTCTCGAGACAGGCCTGAATCAAGTGCTCACACGCAATGAAGTGTCAGGTATCGTTCAGCGTGTCGGCTCGATGCTGACCGTGTTTTTCGGGGTACAAAGGGTTATCGACTACGCTACAGCGTGCCAGGCAGACCGGGGCCGTTTTGCCCGCTGGCATGCTGGGTTACTCAAGCGTTGCATTTACTGGCCTCCTTCTCAATTGGAATCCGCATTTATCTCTGTCGCGCATACTTCGGCCGACATCGATCGAACGTTGGTTGCGGCAGAAGCGGCGCTTAGCGAATAGATCGCCGTGATTTTTCATCACGCCATAAAATCGGCACTTTTCACGCTCGTTGCGTTTACTGCTAGGGCCAGTGAAATGCCCCCGGTGCCCCAACCGACATCCGGCGAACCTCCGACTCAGTCTATCGAATCGAGTCAACCCGCAATCGAAAAGCTCAAGCTTTCCGCGTATGAGCAAGAAGCACTCGAAATCGTATTGAAGGCTCGACATCTCGAATTGGAGCCGGCGCCCGAAGGCAAGTTGCTCGAAGGCGTGGACATTGCACCCCTGGACGTTTTCGAACCTCGCGATCCAGCGCCAGCATTTCTCAATTGGTTTCACTACACGACACGTCCAATGATCATCGAAAGGGAGCTCCTGATGCAGCGCGAGCAACCCTGGGTAAAGTGGCGCGCTGAGGAAGCCGCCCGCCGATTGCGTGCGCTGCGGCAACTTTCTCTTGTGTTGGTGGTGCCGGTCAAAGGCGCTGACAGTCAACATGTGCGTGCGCTCATCGTGACCAAAGATGTGTGGAGTCTGCGTCTGAACACCGGGATAACGTACAGGAATGGAACGCTGGAATACTTGCTGCTTCAGCCCAGCGAGGAAAACGTTGCCGGGACACACCTGCGTATAGCTGGGCTCTACGTCTACGACATCCTCAGTAACTCCTTTGGTGCAATTGCCTCGCATCCGCGCATTCTTGGGACCCACTTGAGTTTTCTGGCATCCTCGAGCGTAGTAGTGGAGCGAAGTACCGGAAACATTGACGGAACGGTCGGCAGCTTCAGTTTTGGTCAGCCGCTGTACGCGTCGGACACTCGTTGGGCCTACGGTACCTCGTTGCAATGGAATGACAAGATTGTCAGGTGGGTTGCACCCAATGCAAATGGTTCCTTGGTCGAACGGCGCTACGACTCTCCCTCGACGACCGGTAACGACAATCTACCTTGGGAATATCGAGCCAGAGAGTTGTACTGGATTACCTTCGTGACACGCTCGTATGGGCTACTTTCCAAGGCGGACATTTCTTGGGGGCTAGAATCTCAGGAACATCGATATGCAAGCGACACTTCACAATCCCGATACGCCCCCAGTGTTACCAGGGAATTCCTAAGCAAAGAAGTGGAACACAGCGATACTCGCTTGGGACCTTTTGCCCGCTTGGACGTCTATCGAAATAAGTATGTATCGCTCGTAGACGTGGAAACATTGGGTCTGCAAGAAGACTTCCCAATTGGGTATCGGCTACTGCTCAAGACCTATGCCGCAAGTCACTACGCGCAATCATCGCGGGACGTGCTCGGAACGGTGGCAGGCCTATCTTACACCTGGCCACTCGACAGCGGGCTTGGCATCGTATGGGGTGTTCACTCTTTGGAAATGACCCCCCATCGGAACCAGAACGATGCGACAATTCAAGGCGGCGTTCGGGTAGTGACGCCATTCGTCGGACCTCTGAGAATCATCTATGACGGTGGCGCACTGTCTCGGTATCGCGACTACTTGCATGTTCGCTACGCGCTCGGTGGCGATACGCGCCTGCGTGGCTACCCCTCGCAACAATTCATCGGGTCGAACTTCGTCACGTCCAATCTGGAGGTTCGTACCCGACCCTTGCGGCTCTGGACAATCTTGCTTGGCCTGGCAGGCTTTTATGACGCTGGCGATTCATTCGACGATTGGCACAATATCCGCCCCAAGCATTCTCTAGGAGTCGGTATTCGCGGCCTGCTTCCGCAGTTTCAGCGCATCGTCGGACGGCTCGAATGCGCTTTCCCGCTCGACCGCCCCAGTCTACCTGGTCAGCATTGGGGCAACTTCGATGTGCTCTTGACGGTCGAAGGTCAACCCTTCGGTACCCCTCAATTGGTGACTCGTGGTTCGCCGCTATTGTCGCCGGCAGAGTAGGGCCAGATCTTGAAAACCGCTCTAATCTCCTAGATTTGCGCCATTCTCGAAGTTGCCTCTTGAATCCGGAGCAGGCCCGAGGGAGGCTAGCGCGCGTGTTGACCCACCGTTACAACTCCATTGGACTCACTTTGCTCGGATTGGTTCTGTTCGGGACCAGCATTGGCTGTGCCAGAAACAAGAACAAGGAATCACCTGCGGCCGCTGTTGCTGCCCCTCCAAAGATCGAGTTTGTCGAAAAGATGCATGACTTTGGCAATACAACCGAAGGTGAGAAGCTTACCTTTGTGTTCAGAGTCAAAAATACGGGTACAGGACCGCTCCTAATCGACCGAGTCACGACCTCCTGTGGATGCACAGCTGCCGTATTGAAGGACAAGGAAGTGCTGCCGGGTGGTGAAGGGCAAATCGAGGTCACGTTCGACACCAATCGACGTGGCGGCGACAATCACAAGACAATTACGGTGATGTCGAATGATCCAAACAGCCCCCGTGCCGAGCTCGAAATAAGAGCCAACGTCGAAACACTGTTAGCACTCGATCCTGGGTTTATTCGGCTTAATCCAGAAATCGGGAAACAGCAGGTGATGGAATCCTGGTTGACGGGTAAGTTAAAGGAGCAGGCAAAACTAAAGATTCTAGAGACGACGGGTGATTCGGACATCTCCATCGAACTCGCCGATAAGAAAACGGAAAACGGTGGAAGTTTGCAGGGGCTTCGATTCAAGATTACCGGCAAGAAGGTGGGCTTTGGCAACGGCAATTTGACTCTGGAAACCGGCATTCCCAAACCTGACAAACTGCAAATTGGTTTTCACTGGACGGTCGCGGGCAATCTTCAGGTCGTCCCTGCACAGTTATATTTCTCGGCCAAGATGGGGCCCGCATCCGAGCGAATTATTCGTGTTAGCAGCAGGAAGACGGACTTCAAGTTGCGCGAGGCGCGCATTGTGACAGGGCCATTCACCGCCAAGATTCTAACGCCGGACTCGGGCATCGGTTACGAAGTGCACGTTTCGCTGAAGAAAGATATCGAGTCAGCGCCAACGGCCGTTGCCGAAATTGGCAAACTGGAATTGATCAGCAACGACTCGCTGGAGCCCAAGAAGGAGATCCCGCTGCGATTGGCGCCGCAGTTCTCGCCTCCGGGAATGCACGGTG
>PMCK01000154.1 GCA_003154095.1 Myxococcales bacterium
CATTTTATGAATTGAATGCATCGCAAACACTCTCGATTCACGGCGATTCACGCAATTTTCGTTTTGTGACGATCACATCGTCACAAAACGGGAATTGGGGGTTATAGGCTGGAGTCGCTCAGCCTCTATCCACCCTGGTTTGGACTAAGATTGGAGTTATCGATGCGTAAGATTACATCCGCAGCGCATGTCGCCTGGACACTTTGCGCAGCCACTCTCGGCTGCAGCGGGACCGACAGCACCGGGCCGGCCATCGGCGGAGGCACATCGATAGGTGTGGGCGGATCCGGCGCGACCGGCGGCGTCAGCTCGGTAGCTGGCGGACCGGCCACGGGCGGGAACTCGCAGGTGATCAACGTGGGCGGGACAGTGGCAACGGGTGGTTCAATGTACGCTACTGGTGGCTTGGTCTCAACGGGCGGCCGAACGAGCAACAATCCGACAGGTGGCTCGGTCGGCACGGGCGGGATGACTTCCGCTGGCGGAGTGCCTGCCACTGGTGGAGTGCCTGCCACTGGTGGAGTGCCTGCTACTGGAGGAAGGAGCGCTACTGGTGGCTCCGCGCCCATCGGTGGTTCGAGCGCAACGGGAGGTGTTTCAACAACGGGTGGTTCCAAGACCGCGACTGGTGGGACTAGTGCGGCAACGGGTGGCAAGTCAAGCACCGGAGGTGCCTCCGCAACGGGCGGCAGCATCAGTGCCACGGGTGGCAGGTCAAGCACCGGCGGAACAACAACGACTGCCGGCGGTACTGCATCCTTCAAGTGCGACAATCTCTCCTTTGCCCCGAGTGCAACAGGGAAGCCAAAGCCGTCGGGCGCGGTTGGAGGCATGCAGGTGCTCAATTGGGCGGGCTTTAGCAGCGCCATCTCTTACACCTTCGACGACGCCAACTCCTCGCAGATCAACAACTACACGGCGATGAAGAACGCCGGGGGTCACTATACGTTCTACCTAATAACTAGTAAGACGGAAGCCTCCAATGCCGTGTATAAGACCGCTCTTGCAGACGGTAACGAGATTGGCAATCACACTTCGGACCACAGCAATTGCACCAGCGCTTCGGTCATAGACACCGCGCAAACCTTCATCAAGAACACCTTCGGTGTCACGGCCTATGCCTTTGCCGCACCCAATGGTTCTACTGCATGCGACGTGGCATCAGTTTACGATAAGTTCCTCACTGATCGGAGCGTTGCCGGCAACAGCTCGATTAGTCCTGGTGATACTTCGAAGTATAACTGGTTACCCGCGGACGTCCCCTCATCCGACGGCAGTAACATGGCTCCCATTGCTGGCAAGTGGCGAGTCATCTGCCTCCATGGCTTCCAAGGCGGAAGTGACGGCGCGTACCAAGCGGTACCACTTAGTGCATTCACCTCAGCCGCGCAATCGGCAAAATCTGGCGGTTCGTGGGTTGAGACCGTTACCAATGTCGCCGCGTACAATTGGGGCCAGAAGGCAATTGGGACCAATACCACCAGCGCCACGTGGACCCTGCCGTCGGTTTTCCCGCCGAACATGTGTGTACGCATCACGACGACCGGTGGCACGGTGACCCAGAAGGGCGCCGCGGTTCCATGGGACGATCACGGTTACTACCAGATTTCGCTGGATGCCGGCTCGGTAACGATTCAATAAGCGACCCAGCTTGGCTCCCTATTGTGTGTGTACTGGGCCCGACCCAGAACACACCGCAAAGGGGAAAAATTGATTCAAGATCGACGAGTTATTCGCCACGAAAGTCGCTAAATAGTGCACGAAGATCGAGACTATCTCGAGCAATCAAGAGCTGAAATCGCGCAACTAAGCCCTCCATGACCGTAAGCCGCTCGAGGGTTACTTTCTCGCTAGACGCTTGGCTCTATGCGTTAATGCGCAGACGACATTCAGGAAGCTCCCGTGAGACGACTCTGCACTTTGTGTTTCTCGTCACGTTGGCTCCAGCGATTATTGACCGCAATATTTCTGATTACGGACGGGGCGAGCCCCCAACAAATTTCCCCAGTGAGTCTGCAATTTGAATGAGGATTCATTCATCAAGACCCAAGTGCCTCGAGTGCAATCATTCGCATTTTCTGTCGATAATTCTCATTTTTGGACGCAGAAACTTCTTCATTGCGGCGCAAGAAGTAACAAGAGCGGTTTTTCGTTTCGGTGACGATCAAATCCGTATACGACGGGAATTACCTTATGGATTGTTGAATTGTCTCACTACGGCGAGTTCGACCCGGTTGTGCTGTCGGATTAGGATTGGAGTTAATGTCGATGCGTAAATCTTCATCTGTGGCAGAGGTCGTCTGGCCTCTTTGCGCGGTTATCCTCGGCTGCAGCGGTACGGACACTAGTACGGGGCCGTCGCTTGGCGGAGCCACATCAATCGATGTCGGTGGGGCCATTTCAACCGGTGGCCTCACCTCAGGGGTGGGAGGGCTCGAAACCGGTGGTACTTCGCAGGTGATCAACGCGGGAGGGATGGTAGCAACGGGTGGCTCCAATAGGGGCTCCGCTACGGGCGGCATAGTCTCAACTGGAGGCACGACGAACAATAACGCAACGGGTGGGCTCAGCGCCACTGGTGGACTGCCCTCAACAGGCGGAAGTAGGGCAGCTGGGGGCTTAGCACCCACCGGAGGCGCAAACGCAACGGGAGGTTCTCCAGCAACAGGCGGGTCTAGAACTGCGACTGGTGGGTCTAACGCGGCAACGGGCGGCAAGTCGAGCACAAGCACAAGTACAGGGGGTGCCTTCGCAACTGGCGGAAGCAGCAGTGGTGCGACCGGGGGCAAGTCGAGCACCGGCGGCACAACGGCGACCGCGGGCGGCAGTGCGTCGTTCAAGTGCGACAATCTCTCTTTGGCCCCGAACACAACCGGGACCCAGCCAACGGGCGCTGTGGGTGGCCTCAGGGTGCTCGATTGGGCAGGCTTCAAGGGCGCCGTTTCGTACACGTTCGACGACAACACGGCGTCGCAGATCCCCAACTACAGCGCCTTGAAGGCAACCGGCGCGCACTTCACGTGGTTCGTCGTCGGTAGCTGGAATCCGAGTGCACAGTACAAGACAACCCTCGCCGATGGCCAAGAGATTGCCAATCATACCTACAGCCACAATGCCACGGGGTCCCTGAGTGACTTGCAGCAGAATGAGACTTACCTCACCACGAACTTTGGAGTTACTGCTGCCAGCATGGCGGCACCGAACTGTGATCAGTCGTGGTCGACGGTTGCGCCGAACGTGCTCTTCCAGAATCGCGGTCCTTGCGGTGGCTCCGCCGCAACGGTAGGGCCGCGCGACAACACCAGCCCGTTCCTTCTGCCCGCATACTTACCGGCCACGGGCGAAGCCGCGGCCACTATGACGGCTGCGCTCGCCACGGGCAAGTGGCGCATCTACGTGATTCACGGGTTCGATAGTCAAGGGGGCACGTACCAACCGGTGCCGATTGCCAACGTAACTGCCACCATGTCCGGTGCCGTTAGCAGTGGCTATTGGCCAGAAACCATGACCAACGTTGGCGCCTATTGGCAAGGGCAGAAGCTTATCTCGGCCTCAGCCACGACGACCGCCTCCTGGTCGCTACCGGCTCACTTCCCGCCGAACATGTGCCTGCGCATCACGACGACTGGCGGCACGGTGACGCAAAAGGGCGCCACGGTTCCATGGGATAGTCACGGGTACTACCAGATTTCGCTGGATGCCGGCGCCGTGACGATTCAGTAAAAACTAGCGAGCGAAAATCGAGAGGCCTCTCTCGATCGACCAAAAAGCGGCGGTTGTGCCCATTGCATAGACGAAGCTGCGGCCCAACCAGGCTGGTCGTCTTTCAATGCGAGTCACCAGCCAACCAAGCGCAATGAACACCGCGATGGCCGCGAGCTGTCCGAGTTCGACACCGACATTGAAGAAGAGCAATGCGGAAGGTACGTGTTTCTCGGGGAGGCCAATCGCAAGCAGCGCAGACGCAAAACCCATCCCGTGCAATAGGCCGAAGGCAAACGTAACGAGCCAGGGAGCACGGTGAGTGAGCGAGTCGGCTGGACGCATGCACTCTGCACAAACCAACACAATCGAGAGGGCAATCGCCGTCTCGACCGGTGCCGAAGGGAGCCAAAACCATCCGAACACCGTTGCGGCCAGGGTTAGGCTATGGGCAACTGTAAAGGCCGTGATTGCCGCGACAAGTCGCTTCCCACTTCGAACGAGGATAGTAATCGCCAAGACGAACAACAGGTGGTCGAAGCCGGTGAGTATGTGTTCGATGCCGAGGCGCGTGTAATCGATAGCGACCGGCTTGAGGTAACGAAGTCCACTCGAAGCTGGAATTCCGTACGCGACCAGGCTCGGGGAGCGCCCGTCAACGACACGCGTCAGCCGCGAGCCGTCACGCCAATCGATATGGACCATCACGCGGCTCTCGCTCCCCTTGAGCCACGGCAATTCGATCGATCCCACAAGTCCCATGGAGCCACAGTCAAGCTCGACCCCGTGGAGCTGACAGGACTTCGGATACACGGCGGGCTGAGTCAATTCGCGTTTGAGAGTCGCGGAAGTAGTCTGCCAATGGACAACGAATCTACCGTCAGCTACTTCAGTCAACGTCAACGAGGAGGAATCGATCGAATGGCTCCTTGCATGTCCAGTCGTTAGCAAGAGCGCGAATGCAAGCCGTACTGCTGTGACGCGTAACGCCTGGCCGCGCGTCACTTGGATGCCTCCTTGAATCGATAGCGGGCTTCAATGGCCTGAGCCGCACGCTCCGTGGCTTTTGCTTGCATTTCCGCCTTCCAGCCCACAACCAACCGTTGGTGCTGCACTTCGGGGCTGGGCGGACCGCCCTCGATTCGGATCATTCGCACCAATATCAGGCTTTTCTCGTTCTCGATGGGCTGCCATTCTCCAATTGGAAGGCTACAAATCCGTTTCGCTAGCTCCGGGCCAAACTCTTCCTCAATCCGCTCACGCCTCACGTTGGCCGCAACACTTCGGAGGCCCAAGGTTGCCGGGGTTGCGCCCGCCTTCAGAGCGCGCTCGTATTTTGCTCGTTGCTGCTCGGCAACGGGCCCATTCTTTGGGAAGACAACGTATTCGTGCTCATAGACAAAGGGCGTTTCGTAGAGGTCTCGGTGCTCCGCAAGATATTGGTCCAGGTCCGGTTCCGATGGCTCAGGTACCGGGGCTTCAAGCGCTGCACGCTCGCGTTCCTTGTTGATCAAAATAGTTCGAACCATCGGCTCATCGCGATCGAGTCCGTCACGAAGCGCTTCACGGTACAGTGCCTCATCGCGCTTCCAATTCCGCACGGCCGTGTCGATCTCGGTGTCGCTTGGCGTTTTGCCCAACTGGTCCTGAAATCGTCGAACCAAGTCACTCCGCAACGCCGGGCTCATGACAATCGTTCGCGGATCGCCCGCGATGAGTCGATGAACGAGAAAGACTGCCGCGGCGATGAAGAAGAAGTGGATCGTGGGTTCGCCCAACAAGCGCTTCGCCTTGCGTGGCCAAGTACCCTGATTGCTACTCTTTGTCGCCATTTGTGTACCTAACTCAAGCGAATGTGATCGGGATTCCGGCGAACTCAAGCATTGTCAGCGCCTAGGCTCACTATACAGAACCTGACCCGAAGAAGGTACTCAAGCCGCCGACGGAAGCAATTCCCAAATATCATGACTAATCGGCAACGATCGTCCCAAAAACCAGTGCGGTTCCGTCAGTGCGCAGCATCAGGCGCGGCTCGGGTAAGAGAGGCGTGACGGGGGGCTGCTCTCGCACCAGGGGTTCCCTCCGACCCCGTTGCGCTAGGTGAGGCTAGTGAAGTAGCCCGATCCGGATGCGAGGTGCGCCTTCATGTTGGTATCATTCGGACTTATGCCAAGCCCTGGGCCCTCGGGCACCGCCACGTAGCCGTTTTGCATCAACGGCTTCGGAATGCCGTCAATCAACGAGTCGTACCAGGAGAGGTCGGAGTAGTGGTGTTCTACCGCAAGGAAATCTGAGATTCCCGCGGCAATGTGAAGGCTACACACGAGCGTGAACGGCGAACCCGACATGTGCATCGCCGTTTTCACGCCTTTGGTGTACGCATACTCCGCGGCAAGTCGCGTTTGGTGGATACCGCCAAACGTGGACTGGTCGGGATGGAAAATGTCGATCGCACCCGCGTCGACCAAGGGCTGCAGCTCATCCATGCAGTACATGTCTTCGCCGGTGAGAATCGGCATATCGGTACCGTCATGCACTTGCTTGAGCTGCGTCGGGTAGTACCAGGCGATGATGTCCTCCATCCATCCGCCATACATCCCCTGATAGCTCAAGCCCGCCATCAGGTTGGCAAGCTTGATCGCCGAAGGGACATCGAGATTCGCGGTGCTGGCCCAATTCTGATAGCAACGGTCGCGCTGGCGGGAGCGACAGATATACTCGTCAGTGTCTCGTTGACCCGGACAGTGACAGAGCTCGTGGCGGTGAGCCCCTGCCTATCTTTGACGGTTACCTCTAGCGAATAATCGCCAGCTGCGCCAAACGTCGCAGTAGTTGCTTTGGCTGCATTGCTACCGTTGGAGCTGAAGCCGACAGCCGCCGGCGGGGTCCCGAGCGCCGCCCAGGTGTACGAAAGGTTGGTTTCGCCACCGTCGTCGGTGCCGAGCACACTGAGGCTCGTTGAGTTGCCATCTACGGGGGTCGGAGTTGCCGCTGCCGGTGTCGAGATCGTTGGAGCGGCATTCGGCGTCGTTGTTAGTGGGGTACGCCAAACGCTGGTATTGGTCCCAGCAAAGACGTTGTCGCTGGTTGCGGCTAGAGACCAGATGCGGCTGCCGGCGGGCAATCCCGAATTGAACGCAGCCCATGTCGCGCCGCTGTCGCTCGAAAGATAGGCGCCGCCGTTGTCAGTGCCGGCGAAAAGAAGATCGTTTGCAGCGAGCAAGCAGTTGATCTTCTGCAGACCGGACGTGTCCGCTGACCAGCTCGTGCCACTGTTCGTGGAAACGAACACGCCATTCAACGTCACTGCAAACAGCCGAGTGGCGATTGCGGCAAGTTGAGAGATGTGGCTATCGGTGAGCCCGGAGTTTACGGCAGCCCAGCTGGTCCCGCCGTTATTCGACAGGTAGACGCCGTTCTTGTCGGTTCCTACGAAGATGGCTGTCCCGCTCGAAACAGTCGAAGTAATTCTGGCCGTCGTCGGAATTCCCGAGCTGGTTTCGGTCCAGCTGGTTCCGTTGTCGGAAGACTTGTAGATGTGCCCTGTTGTGGCAGCGAAAAGGGCGGTACTCGTCGTGGTGAGTGAATTGATGCCGATGTCTGCAGGAAGTCCGGTCGGTGCAAGAGCAGTCCACGACGTGCCCCCCGAAGTGGACTGGTAAAGCCCATTCCAAGTGCCCGCTAGGATGCTGTTGCTCAAGCCGGCTATCGATAGAATATCGATATCGGTATCTGCGGAGCTGACCCGTGCCCAAGTGTCGCCGTTGTCAGCCGTCAGGAAAACACGACCGCCACTGAGGGCGTCCCAGGTTCGGGCAAAAACACGGTTCTGGCTCGTGTACAGATTCAGGAAACCGGTGCTCGCCGACCAATTGGTCATTGTCCATTGCGCTTCGAGCGCCGTAGCTGGGTCGAGTTTCTGGACCTCAATGGCGGGGCGTTCGGTGACGGCCCAAGCTTGTATCTTTTCGCGCTTGTTCGCAGGAGAACAAGCGAACGCGGTAGCCACGAGGGCGAGCAGGCCGACTTTGAAGCGCATGACAGGAGCCTCCGAACTGGGTACAGTTGCCCCCAGTCAGCCATCTGTCAAGCCCATTGCGGGGTCACGACCACTGGTGGCTCCGGTCCCAGAAGCTTTCGCCTAGGCCGATTGTCGTGCCTTGCCGCGCGGAGAATTTATGACGGATCGGACCGATGAACCCATCGACTTCAAGGTCTGGAAGCGCGTACCCGTTCGACCCCGTTTGGTCAATTGCGGCCTTGGCATTCCGCCTTGCTGCGGGTGCTCGCCTCAGGTGTCGCCTATCGCGATTCAGTTGACTTTTACAGATAGACGTCGCTGCACTGCCACTCGCCCGAGCCGCAGACACAAACGATGAGCACGGGAAGAATGATGTCGGGCTGTTGTATCGAGCAAAGCTCAGCCGTGCAAGCCGCGCTACCGATTGACTTCGCTTGTGCGACCGAGCTGCAGCGCGGATCGGTGACGAGACAACCTTTGGCGCCCCCGAGCACACACAGGCAACTGAAAGAGTAACTGCAAATGGCGCCGTCCGTCGAACAACCCGTGCCCGAGCCGTTCGTTAGCGGACAGTTTGGGTCCGATGGCGTGCGCTCGCAGAGAACTTCGCATTGGCCAAGTTGATTATACGCATTGAAAAGCCCGCCCGCTTCGCCGCCGCAGCCGTTGTATTCGACCGTTACGCATTTTCCGAGCGTCGGATCGAATATGAGGTAGTTCAGCGGTGCTGCGCTACTGCAAGTGTATCCGGGGTCGAACGGAACGAGGCACCGCGCTGGCAGCGGCGGCATCCCCGCATCCACGCCGCTGGCGCTCGAGCCGCCGCTAGCGCTAGCCGTTCCCCCAGAATTGAGGCTTGCGACAGCTGACGACCCGCCCGTGGCCGTCAGTGCAGTCGCCGTGCCGGAACTGACGTCGCCGCCACAGGCGAGCACTGCCATTGCTGTCGGCACGACACTTATAACGTAAATTCGAAAGCCCAAGCGCGCCATTACGAAACTTTTGCAGAACGCAGCGGCCCCGTCAATCTGGACCCGGCGGCAAAGCATGCCGCCCTTTGCCCAGTGCCAGCACAGCGACGATGTACGTCGCGACACCGCCGGCAATCTCGTTCAGTCGCACTCGGGGCGAAAGAATCTCGCGATTTGCATTGAACGAAGCCGCCGTGTAGGGGATCTTCCCTCTCTACGGCCGTCACGCCATCAAGAAACTGCTACGGTGCCACCGAAGCCGTCGATCAAAATGACGCGCACTGCGCGGTATTGCCCGAACGCAGGCGCGCGAAGCGCAGCGACGTGCTGGCCGCGGCGTCAAACCAGGCCCACACGATGTCTCCATTGACATGCGTCCGGAACGGGTCGTCGCGCCGACCCCATTTGGCGGTCGCAGTGATGTCGAGCGGAGCCTCGATGAAGGCTCCCGCCGCGTTGACTCGCCCAAGCCGATACTTGTAGGTAGTGCCCGTTTCGGCCCAGCCTACGACGTATTGTTCCGTGCTATCGCAAGCCGGCGTGTAGCGTGAAATCGCCGAATCCGCCTCATTGAGCGTTGTGGTGGTGAGCCATACGACGGTGCCGGAAAGAGTGAGACCCGAAGCGATGCTGGCAAAGCCAATATCCTGATTCATCGTCGTCTTGCTGTATGACGATTGGCCCATCGTGGCGGCATTCTGGTGTGAATTGAAGACAATCTTCCAACCGCTCGGAGCCACCGCGCCTCCTCCAAGCTCGCCTGCCACACTGCCGTTGCAACCACCGTCAACGTCGATCACTTTGTTGCGGTTGTTGATGTAAACGCCGCCAATGCTGCCCGTTGTAAAGTCACTCGAAGTAGTCCCGGGGTAGCAATCGGTAACGCAGGCTGGCATGAAGTTCGAACTAGCTGGATTGAATCGCAGCAAGTTGCTCATGCTGTGCGAACAGCCCCAGGGCCATGTCGTGGTTTCGGTACCCGAGGTATCGAGGTACTTCAACGTGTCGCCCTCGTGGCCCGACTGAGAGTGCACGTGATAGTAGACGCCGTACTTTCCACCGCCAAAGTCCATACGACTATCACCGAGCCCAAAGTCCGTCGGACAATTGGGGCCAAGGCCCGTCGTGCTCAGATTGGTTAATTCCGTGGACCAGCCGGGGGTCCCTGCGATATCGAAGCGCTTGACGTAAATTCTGCCATTGACCGTGTAGTCGTTACAATCCGTGGCTGTTCCGGGTGCCCAGAGTGATGCTGCAAAGTGGCCATCAGGTTCAGCGGCAATCCCCCGGCACTCAAAAGCGCCCAGATTGTACGTCGCCACCAACTGGTCAGTCGCGTCCAGGTAAGCTACGCGTGCCGTGCGCGTCCCCGCGCTGCCAGCGCCAGTACCCGTCGTGAAGCAAACCAACGTGCCACAATTGGCAAGCGGGGCCGTATACACGGGAGCAATGGCGAGCGAACTCGTGCCCCAAACTCGCCAATTGCTGACGCCAGGCTTGACGCCTTCGGGTGTAGTGATGCTCGAAGCGCCGAGCTGATCAGTGAGAGCACCGCAGGTGCCGACTGAGCCTGCTGCGCCCCCGGTAGCCGGGCTGCCGCCGGTGGAACTTGAGCCGCCGTTGGACTTGCTTCCGCCCGTAGCAGCCGTGCCACCCACTGCCTTGGAGCCGCCCGTAGCAGCCGTGCCACCCACTGCCTTGGAGCCACCCGTAGCCGTCGAGCCACCCGCCGAACTGCCTCCGGCAGCCTTGGAGCCGCCCGTGGACGTCAAGCCCGCGCTGGCAATCGTGCCTCCAGTGCTTATCGCACCGCCAGTTGCAATCGCACCCCCCGTCGCTGCCCCGCCGGAATTCGCGACTCCACCCGTCGCACTCGATACTGTTACCGTGCCCCCAGTTGCGTCGGTGCCGCCCGCACTCGGGGAACCACCGCTCACTGAACCCCCAGTCCCGGGCGCGCCTCCGAACACGGGAACGCCCCCCGTGTTCGCCGAACCTCCCACCGCAGAGGTCCCACCGTTGGAATCGGCGCCACCCGACCCGGCGGCTGTGACATCCGAACCGCTGCAACCCATGGTCATGATTGCTGGAATTATCGCTAATCCGAGTGATCTAATGGCGTGCATATCTAGGGTCCTCCGCGACTGATCGAGTGCATGTCCGGATTCGGCTGAATCTATTGCCCCGCCGATTCCCAATTCAACTCAACTGTAGTAACCCGGGTGTCGCCGCAGAGCTCATCATACCGTCAGCCGGCCACCTGCTTGCACAATTCCTAGGAAAATTGCAGCCACAATGGTTGCATTTCTTGAGATCCCGTCCCGGTTAAGGACAGGACAACGGTTGGTCACTGCGCGCTCTCCGACTTTGGGATCTCGCCCGCGCTGATTTCGCGTAGCAATTGTGTCTCTTGGGTTGCATGGTCCTCAAAAGCACTTTCAAAGATCTTACCCCGCTCTAACAGCTGGGTAAGATTGGCGGCGGTAGGGCCCACATCCAGGACCGAACGAAATGCTTCGAACGCGTCCAGCACACCGGCATGCTGCGCCAGCATTGCTCGAAGCCTGGACTCGAACTTCGGGTACTTCTCCTCAAGACGAGGGAAGGCGGTCACTTCTTCAAACGCAAAGTGCTCCGACAATTGACTGCTCAATATTTCTGTTTGCCGGACTATTTCGGCGTTTAGACCCGCCAATCCAAAACGCCCGGCGTCAATGGCCCGGACCAGCGCCAACACATGAATGACCTGAGAGCTGAGCAAAGTGTGGTCGTCAGCGAGAAATTCCAGATCATCCATCGGGACCAATTTAGGAGCCTAACGCATTTTCGCTTGAACGTCTACCCGGGGCCATTCGAAAACGAACTATAGCAGAGCTAATGCGCGCCCCCTCTGCCTAGACATTGTCAGGCAAAAACCGGGCTGCTCAACGCCGCAGCTCTTGCCGCTGATACCCACCCATCGACACAATTATCGACTGCGCACGTTCGAACGAAGATTCGAACCCTGCGGCGGTTCCGGGCTTGGGTCCAAGACCGCGAGTTCGAGAACCGCACCTCGGTCGAGAACCGCGCTGCTAACGTCGGTATCGCGCTGCCAATGAGCGGTGCAGATCGCCTGCTCCCAGTTTCTTCCGTCGAACGGACGCAGTTCGAGCTGTTCGAGATCCACGCCCTCCAAGCATCTAAGATTCACGTCGATCTTATCCGGATCGGAACGCGGGATATAAAACGGGTGTATGCCGCAATGTCTGCAGAACTTGTGCTCGGCAATACAAGTATTGAATCTGTATGAAGTCAGATGGGACTCTCCGGCAAGAAGGTCGAACTGTGCCTGCTCCACGATCAGGTGCACAAAACCCTTCTTGGTGCACACCGAACAGTTGCAGATTGTGGCGATCGAGATGTCGGCCGTCACTCGAAACCGCACCCGCTCGCAATGGCAAGACCCGGAGTAAGTTCGCATCATCGTATGCTAGCAGCACCTTTTCAGACCCGGGCCGGAACTGACGCACTGGAAGCTCGCGAAAGTCTAGAGCTGCAGGTCCCCGACTTCGAACGTTGGACGAGTGGGGCGGGCGCGACCGGCTGCGAGGAGTTCCGTTGACGTTTCTTTTTGGCATGGCGGCACGGGACAGATTATCGAATTTTCAGGCCAAATCTCTCACTTTGGTTCGAAGGCCGTTGGACTCGCGAGCAACTGGGAGATACGCTTACACGAAGCATGCGTCGAACCGAACGTCGCCGAATTGACTGGCGCGTGACTTTGGCGGACAACCCGCCAATCGCGAGGTTAGTTGCGCCCTCTTCACAGGCCTCCGAATTGGCGGAATTCACGTCCGCTTTACTTTCCGAGCCGTCGAGCGAGACAGTCGATCGAGTAGTTTGCTACGCGATTGAATTTGCGCGCAATGTGGTGCGTCTCGAACGTGCAGCCATCTTCGTCTTGGACAACAAGGCGCAAGCAATGGTTGGCACTTGGGGGACGGACGCGGTCGGGCAAACCATAGACGAACACGACATCATGTATGACTTTGGTGACCTGGACCGCGAGATATTCGCGCGGGCAGAGCAGGGCTATGCCTGGACCGTCTATGAAGACTGCCCACTAATCGCACAGGTTGAAAACCAAACCCAGATCCTAGGTCGAGGCTGGGTGGGCTGCACGGCTATTGTGGGGCCCCGGGGTCCAATCGGGATTCTGTTCAATGATACGGCGCTAACTCACAGCCCATTCGACGAGGCCAAACAAGCTCGCGCTGCAGTTCTATGCTCGCTCTTGGGTCGAGCGCTCGAGCCTTGCCGCGCCCATCTAGTTCAGTCGGATTCGGAACCAACGCAGCCCCAACACCCCCTAGTCAGGGACGTAACCAAACTTTTGGTTCGAGATCCGACGCTGAGCGGCGAGTCGCTCGCCAAACAACTGAATATGAGCGCGGGTCAGCTGGCAAGGACGTTCAGACGCTGCACGGATACTTCAATCGTCGAACACCGCAACGAACTTCGCCTAGCCCGATTTCTGGGTCGCATAGACACGCAAGCGGGCAATCTCCTCGAGGCGGCTCTGGCAGCAGGCTTTGGAAGCTACGCCCAATTCCACCGTGTATTTCGGGCCCGGTTTGGTCAACCGCCCCGTGAATATCTCCTCGAACGCCGCGCTAACGCTAGCGAGGACCAGACTTAGGCGGCCTGTTACCCACTCTCCCAGCCATCGATTAGCGACTTTGCATCGAGTGTCACTTTCTGAAAAGCGCTCCGGATGTCGGCCGCATTGACCTGCTCATAGACTCGCCGATCTACTGTAATAATCTTGCCAGAGACTTCCATGGTGGCAAGGATTCCTCGCGGGAACTCGACTACAATCTCGTGGTCAGCGTTGCGCGGGACCAAGAGCATTCGCTCACCTAACAATATTAGGTTGAACGGGATACAACGAGTTTGTAGCTTCTCGATTGCCGTCGCGACCGAGCCGACCTCCGAGTCTCGCGAAAAGCAGAGTCCTTGCGCGGGGTAGCCGTCGAGTATCGTAAAGCCTTTATATTGAACGGTTGCCGCATCCTCGATGGCCAGGCGCTTTCGATGAAATACTGCCTGAGCGTGTACGTGATTGACCGAAGCCCCCGCGTGCAAGGAGTTGAAGAAAATGACTAGTTCTGGTGCTTGACGGGAAAGCAGGACCAAGTCCTCGACGAATTCCCGAGTCAACATTTGCGGCAAATGGGGGATGGTGGGAAGCTCGCCTTCCCCCTGTACGGGTAGCCACAGAAAGTGCCCGTCCTTCTCGAAGGGATTGGCGNNAGGCATTCCAGCTCGAGGTTTGCAGTCTCACTTGGAGCAACGGGGCTCGATTCAATAGGCTCAAATCTCGCATGCGAGTCTGGCAACCGAACCGGCACTCACTGGGCGTTGGTGAAATATCGAGTTGACGTCCTAGCGTCCGCGGGGTTCCTCCAGGTCGCAGCGCACGGTAACCGTTGAACTGACAAACAAAGCCCGTGTCACCAATCGTTCTTTCATCAACCGCCGCTTCAATCGGTTCGGCGGTTCTAACGTTCCAGGCTTCGTACTTGATGTCGTCACCAGACCCAGCCAGCCCGAAGGAAATACGATCGCCCCTCGCCCACCGACCAGTGGGGTCGCCCTCCGATGCCTCGAATTTATTGACGATTCTTCCAGAAGCAACGGCATTTTGCCACGCTTGCGATAACTCCTGAGCGAGCTTCATCTCGCGAATCTCACGGCGGGTAAAAGACACCCGAATTTCAGACCGTAATCGCGAAGCGAGAGAAAATTAGCCTTCGATTTTGCAGCCCGAAACGGTCGCGACAGAGAATTTCTTGGCTGGCTCCCAGGCCCCGTCGGGTGCCCAACGTAGTTTGACTCCAGCCAGTTCCCCAACGACCTTGATTGTGCACTTGGCGGTAAAGCGCTTGAGTTCACCGCGCGGCTTATTGGCGGGCTCCGAGTTGTACCGTTGGGCTATCGAAGGTTCCAGGAATAGCCCCGGAATTAGATAGAGCTGCCGATCTACCGTCATGTAGGGCCTCAATTTGTTGTTTTCCTGCAATTGACGGGCCTGCTTTTCGTCGATGAACCCACACTGATAATCTTTAAGGCCATTCGCGGCCATGCAATCAAGCTCGTTCCGGTCGGCATTTACCAAAGTGAGATCACCCGTAACGGTGGACCCAACTGCAGCTAAGGGTGGACCATTACTCTGTGAACCAGTCCCTCCCTTCATGACTAGCAGCACGGCAATCACGACGCCGACGCCAATCGCAATCCACACCTTCATCTGACGTCGAGCGGGATTGGCACCCTGGGCGGAATGATGGTGATCATGACCGGAATGCTCATCATCACCTTCGTCGATGCTATTGTCATCATCGTCGGCTGACTTCGATTGCAATTCGCTGGTCTTGTCGTAGTCGCGGTCTTTTTCGTCTGGCACGGCTAGACCACTGGTAGTCGAGCCTGGCGCTGAATGCAAGGGCCTGGTAGGCGGCCCCCGAAGGCTGGGGCGCCTCTGCTCGCAACCCGGGGAAGGCACCGAAGTAGCTGAAAATATTGGGTAAGTCGCCGACGGGGCCAGGTCATGCTCGCGTTTCCGTGAGACCAAGACAACAAAAATCAGACCCGGCCCAGCCGGCCCCGAATGGCTGCAGGGGCTGAGGAGGAGAGCTCGGCTGTCGCATGAAAGCTGCGTAGAAACTCGCCATCGGACCGAGGTAGTTGGGCTAAATTTAGGCGCTAAAGGAGCTGCAGACTGTCGAAAGCTGAACACCGTTATGAAAGTGAGCCTAATCGCAGCGGTCGCGCGTAACGGTGTTATCGGCAAAGCTAACGCGCTGCCCTGGCGTATCGACGACGATATGCGCTTCTTTCTGTCGATGACGAGTGGACATTGCGTCATTACTGGACGAAGGAATTTCGAAGCGATGGCGGAAGCTTTGCCCAATCGCAACAACATCGTTGTCACGCGCGACGCGAGTTACTCTGCGCCAAAAATCACGGTCCGTAGCAGCATCGAGCAAGCGCTAGTATTTGCGGAAGCACGCGGCGAAACCGAAGCGTTCGTAATTGGAGGCGCGCAAATCTACGCCGCAGCTTTGCCCTATGCGCACACAATGTACCTNNGAGCATACGCGCAAGAGCCCGCCGGCTGGCTACGAGTAACGTGGACCGCACCTGCCGGCTCCAAGGGGTCGAACTTGACTGTGGCCCAATGCGCCTTGCGGGGGCAATGGCGAACGTCCACTGGAGTACGTAGGCAATTTCCCATTGGTGCTCTCATATTGAGCTCGAGGCAAGGCCGTCAACCGCTTGTAAAGTGCGCAACTAAACTTGAAATTCTGCTTTGCAAATAGCAGCGTTGGCCTTATTCTTAGTTTGCGTATGTGTTTTCTTCGGGGCAGCTGTTTCGAATATCTCGTATCCGCATTAGTCGTCCTCGGCTGCGGCGGCGGGCGATTCATTTCTGTGGACCAGGTGAGTGCAACTACTGGGGGCAGCAGCGCCGTTGCATCGGGCGGAGCTACCTCGGACAACACCTCAATAAGCGATGGCGGGGCGAGCGTCGGGGGTGGAGTAACCACGGGAGGCAGCCATAGCCAAGACGGTGCTGGCGGCAGCGGCGGCCAAGCAGCTACAGGCGGAAGTCACCCGACACAAGCGGGGTCCAGTTCAACGGGCGGGCTTTCCGCTAGCGGTGGTGCGCCTTCGAGCGGCGGAAGTGTCGCGACTTCCGGTGGCTCGTTTGCATTGGGCGGCAATTCCCAGTCAAATGGCGGTGAGAAGAATACGACCGGAGGAATGAGTTTGAACACCGGTGGCCTGCGGGCGTCGGGGGGTAGTCCACCAACGGGCGGCTCGGTGAGCGCAAGCGGGGGCGCAAAGTCAGTCACCGGCGGCAATGGTTCCACTGGCGGCACATTCATTGGTAGCGGCGGCAATTCGAGTAGGGGCGGCAATCCAGGCACGGGCGGGTTGACGGCTACGGGTGGGCAAAGTTCGGTCACATTGACCTTTGGTGAGCGGCCAGATGCCAGCTGCACGGATATTACGACTGATACGGTCTTGAATTCGAGCGAGCCTGATCTCAATTATGGCCTATCCCCATTCTTTGGTTGCGATGCAAGTCCGCTCAGTGTCGGGTTACTTAGATTCGGCCTCAACAAATGCGTCGATCAAATTGGCTCGTTGAAGAAGGTTTTGGCTGCGCGGCTCCGCCTCGAAACCGGTGCCTGTTCAGGTTGTCAAGCAAGCGTCAACACGACCGTGCAATTGTTTCAGTTGCTCGAAGACTGGACGGAAGGCACCGGCTTAGACACCGGAGAAATCGGTGAGGCCAACTGGAGTGAACGGGTAGCGGGTGAGAAATGGTCAGGGGCTGGCGCAACCGGCGCGTCTCGGGGGGCATTACTCAGTTCATTCAAACCCACGGCGTTGAACGCTGAGTACGTTATCGAATTGCCGGCCGCTCTGGTGCAAGGGTGGCTTGATGATGCCACTAGCAATTCGGGTGTACTCATGTCGACCGCCTCGACAGCGGTAACTCCAACTGATGCTGTCAGCTTTATCGCGAGCGATGGCGAAAAGGTGCTCAGTCCACTGTTGGAAGTCGATTTTGTCGCGAACTGAGGCCTTGCCTGTTCAATTTTCTGGATTTCTAGCGTTTCAGCGGACTTCGTCGAGAGCTCAATGACGACACAACCTTGAGTCTCACTCGCGTGTTTCACTCGCCCTGACTTCGATTTCTACCGGTTCCGAACGCTCTGCGCGCGCGCCGATTGCAACGAATTGGTGGTGGCCCGCAAAGAGTTTCCAATGAAATGCGAAAGGACGCGCAGACCGCATAAAGCTCTTACCGTCGACTTCAAGAGCGACCTCCTGCGTGCCGGGCGGCGCTACCACCGAGATATCCAGCGATTGAAGACTGGGGTCGCGGTCTGGATCAATTACGAACTTGGATGCACTACTGGGCTGGACAATTCTCAAGTGCGAATCATCGGTGGCCCCCGATTGCTGACCGACCTTTGGACAATTCGGCGAGTATTCTTCGGGCGCCAGACGGTGACCCGTCGTTTTGGCCCAAGCCAAATACTCGGATGGGAATATCTCGAAACTCTTGCTAACCGTGTGAATTGATGGACAATCGGAACCCGCGAGCAATCCGTTCCGACGGTCCAGCGTTAGTGTTTGGTGCCATTGGCAAGTCGGCAACGTTAGGCTTTCCGGGACGAATTCCGTGATGCCGTGAGGGCAATCTTGCCCAATTGCTTGACCTGAAATCGGGCATATCTCGACTCGTCTTAAGCCGGTTCGACCGCCATTGCCTTTGTTGTCGTATTCCCCATTGGACACGGGCAGCCCTGCGCCGCTCTTGGATGACATCGCAGCGTCGAGTATCGCGTGAAAAATAGGCGCTGCTCCGGTGATTCCACCCACTTGACGCATACTCGATCCGTCGAAATTGCCAACCCATACTCCAACACTAAACTGACGCGAATAGCCGACAACCCAGTTGTCGCGAAAGCCCTTGGAAGTCCCCGTCTTCGCAGCTACGTCGAATTCGAATTGCAACGACGACTGCATGCCAAATGTAGCTGCCCGCGCCGTCTTATCCTTGAGAATGTCGGTGATGACGTCACTGGTCTGCTGGGACATTACTCGAACCTCGCTGCCAGGTTCGATTTTGCGCGTCTCGATTCGAATGCCATCACGGTCTCGACGTTCAATATCCGCTTGAACGACGAACCTTACCGGCAATGCAATGCCGCCACGCGCTAGAGTTGAATAGGCCCTCACGAGTTCGACCAATGCGACTTCACCGTCGCCGAGCGCCAGAGCTGGGCCGTAGAATTCAGGCCGCTGATTGAGCGAGTCAAAGCCAAAGCCGTGCAAGATTCGGAGCAGTGTGGGGGCGGAAAGCTGAGTTGCCGTGTAGACTGCTGGAATGTTGAGCGAATTTCCCAGGGCTTCGCGTAATCGCACCGGACCCCGAAATTTTTCATCGAAATTACGCGGTGAATACTCGCCGACTTCCGTGCGTATGTGCAGTTCCAGGTCGGGTAGTACGGTTGCCGCCGTGTAACCCAGTTCTTCGAATGCAGCGGCATAGACGAAGGGTTTTAGCGTCGAGCCAGGTTGCCTGCGCGCGCGGACGCCGTCAACTTGCCCTTGGTGTTGCTGATCGTAAAAATCGGGCGAGCCGACGTACGCAAGCACATCACCCGTGGCATTGTCGATTAGGATGGCCGCCGCTGCCGTTACGTGATTTGCGCGCAAAGCTGCCATTGTGGTTGACAGCGCTGTTTCTGTAGCGCGCTGCAAATCCGGATCGATTGTCGTTCTAATCCTGGATGTGCCCTTAATCCAAGCGCGGTCGAGACCCAATTGATATTCAGAAAGGGACCCTTGTACAAGGGCTGCCACGAAATGGGGCGCACCGAATGCAGGTCGGCGTTTTTCGATATGTAACGGCTCCGCCAGCGCAAGCTCGATATCTGTCTGCGTGGCTTGAGAGGTTTCGGCGAGTCGCCGAAGCACACGATCGCGTCGTGCCAGAGCTCGCTCGGGGTGTCGATCGAGAGCGTAGACCGACGGCCCCTGGGGAAGCCCAACCAGCAACGCGCCTTCTCCGAGTGACAGAGCCGAGACTGGCTTGCCGAAGTAGCCCTGAGCGGCCGCAGTAATTCCGCGTAAGTTGGGACCAAAGTCAACACGATTGAGATACTCTTCGAGAATACGGTTCTTCGAAACTGATGCTTCAATGCGTAGCGCCAGAGCCATCTCCTGGCATTTGCCCCAGAAATTCCGCTTGTGGGGTCGAAGCGTGCGGGCAAGTTGCATCGTCAATGTGGATGCACCAGAAATTATCCGACCATGCGCGATCGCCTGTAGGGTCGCCCGCAACACGGCCAGGGGGTCCACTCCTGGATGCAAAAAGAACCTTCGATCTTCGATGGCTACCAATGCCTTCGGAAGTATCGGTGGCAACGTGGAAATCGCAGCACGTTGAGATAGTGCGCCACTATCGCTGCGGACCTCGCGGAGCAGATGACCCTCACGATCTTCGAAACGCATCGATTGCTCGGGCGGTCTGTCAATGAACTCTTGGGGCAACGAGACAAAGCAGGCGGCAACCGCCAGCGCAAGCGGCGGTACCAGCAAGGCCACAGCGATAAGCACGCCGAGTGAGCGCAATCTCCAATTTACGCCAACCCTGCCGAGCGTCAACTTCACTTGCGCATCAATCCGACTTCAAACTGCGTCGAACCCGTTTGGCCGAATATTTCGCTGTCGTACATGCAGGCAGCGCGTGTTGGTGGAACGACGAATTGCCCCGGTGTCGTCGCCCGCGCTAGGTATCTGAAGTGGTATATCCCCGGATCGATATGCGGGATGAAGTGGATAACGTGGTCGTCGTGTAGCTCACGGTGTACGGCTCTCGTAAAGGATGCGTTGCCATAACGTCCAGTCGACTGTGACTTGTCACGGAACCGATGCGCAGATTCGTTCTCAGAAGTCGATAGCGCTTTGGCCGTTGTCTCGAAGCCGAATTCGACCGGTTCTAGGCCTGCCGGCAAAGGATCATCCAGGACTATTTGGTCCCGAGGTTCGGGAGACTCGAGCAGCAGGTCGACGAGGACCAATTGGCCCAAACCTGCTCGCGCTTCGGAATGGTCGGGGATCAACGTCGAGGCCTCCTTGAGTGCGCCGGGCTCGACCGCACGCGTGAGTTTCTCGACGGAGAAACCTTCGTCGAGAGCCAACCTGGAAGCACCATCTTTGGCCATGCGTAGCTGCACTGCATAGTTCAGGGTCCCCTTGTCCACGACCTTGACAGCCACATTCGACGCGGGATGTTGCAGTAGAATGTCGGCGGGGATTTTCGCAATTTCGGAGTGGATAGGCAGCCCTCGAAATGCAAATTCTCCAATCTCCGAGTCGGCAAAGAACAGCTGCGCGCCAAAATTGGGCGGTTCGGGTTCCTCGGTTTTGCGAAAATCCTCCAGCGCGAGCAACGCCCAGGCGTCTTCTTGCGTATTTCTGTAACTCGAGCCGGTTCGGAGACGCACCAAGCCTCGCGCCAGTTTGGCCGCCAGCGGCAGCTTCGAGTCTACTGCCAAAACGGCTTGGAGCAGCTGCGCCGTGCTACGTGTCGGCGATTCGAGCAATTCGGCAAGTACCGGATCGCTGATCTCCACTCGCGCCTCTTCCGGACCAACGGTGACTTCCTTGAGCACTTCGGCGAGGACACGGTCGAGATCTTGGCGCGGCAGGCGTAACCGCGCCATGGCTGATAATAGCTGGATTTTCGATGAAAGCGCAAAGTCGGCCTTGAGCGCGATCAACTTGTGAAGACGCGACTGATCGAGCTGCCCAACGCGAGAGAGGATGTCCGCAATGAAGCAAGCCTCAGCGCAGTCCAGGCGAAGTTTCTCCTTGGGGCTGAGCGTCTTCTTAGTGAATGAATCCATGGAGGGATTTTCGTCGATTGGCAGCTCACTGAAATAGCCATCCGGATCGTTATTTTCAGCCTCGCTCGGTGGGCCCTGAGTCGCCGTAAGTCGGTCGAGGTGAGATAGCAGGTGGTTCGCTGCCTGGTCGCGCAATCGCTTCGGTACGAAGTAACCAGCCTTGCTACCCTGGTCTAGAGCCAATAGAGCGTAGGCCGTCAACCAAGGGTGACCTTGAGGATCGTCTTCCCAATATCCAAATGATCCGTCACCCTTTTGCCGCTTGGAAATTTCACCTAACGCCTCATCAATTGAGTCTGCATGTTTCGCGGGCAACCTGAATTGTTGCTGCTCGGCCAATTTCGGAGCAGAGAGGAGAGGTAGCACCTGGCTAGCTAGTTGCTCGGTGCACCCGTAGGGGTAGACTGAAAGGTCGTCGAATACGGAGCGAAGGCCAACGAGGGCACTCGAAGACATTGTTACGGACAGCTCACCGAGATCTTTGCGGTAACCTTTGACGTCACCCAAAGTGACAGCCGCCGATTGGGTGGTGGATCCGTAGGCTGCGGCGGTCAACCAATGCAAGGGTTGCTCGACCTTGCGTGTCACGCGTACTTGATCGATCTCTACCCCAGCCTGTGCGGAGAACTCGAATGTCGCCTGGCCCCCCGCGTTGGCCTTTACCGGGAATCGAACCTCGATTTGACCGTTCTTGGGTAGGGCCACACGACGCGTTGCCGGACCGGTCGCAACCACGCCCTTGGCCTTCATGGTTACATCGACGAAGGATTGTCCTAGGCCCTTGGACGTCACGATGACTCCCGCGTCAATCGAGTCGCCGACGCGCAGTCCGCGCGGCAGGGCCGGTCGCGCCATCAACTTGCGGTTTGTCGTGATTGAGCTTTCGCCGAAACCAAATCGGTCCTCGCTCCCGGCAGCCACGGCCATCAACCTAAAAGACGTCAAGTTGTCGGGCAGCTTGAAGTGAAATGCCGATTTGCCGTCGCCGCCCACTGGGTGTCCAGCCTCGAAGTATACGGTAGTACGAAAATCCGAGCGCATGCGACCCGGCATCTCGCCTCCGCCGCCCACTTCGTTACCCTTGTCAACGCTGGAGCCGTCAGCCATCTCGAAGCCCAATGTGGGAATTCGCTCCCCGTTGCGCAATCGGAGTATGCGCGCCAAAAACTCGCGACTTTCGATCGGGAAGACGCCGAGCGTGCGAGGTTCCGAGAATGCGGGCAGCGGATCGGGCGTCTTATAGCCCGTGAGCATCAATACACCTTCGTCCACGACGTAGAACGTCACCGTGCCGGCAATCGGAGATCCATCGAGGCGTCTCAGGTTTACGCTCGCGTCGACTTGTTCGCCCGGGTGGTATTCTTTGCGGGCCGCAGTGACGTCTACCTTGAGGCGCCGCGCCTCCGGATCGACTTGAATTGACGCATAACCAACGCGAAAGTCCGGAGCGCCGACATCCGCCGTCCCTGGTTCCGGCATTGTCGCAATTCGCCCACGCAGTAGATGAACTGAAACGAACGCGTTCGGGAAATACTCGTCTTTCACCGGGATGTCGATAACCGGCATCTTGCCGCGCAGCGGCACGACCTTTTGATCGAATATGCCGGCTCGTTCCACCGTAACAAGGGCGGATGCTTCCTTGAAGGGACTCTTGACTAGAACCCGGGCTGTGTCACCCGGTTGATATTTCTTTTGGTCGAGTTCGAGGGCAAGTCCGCGTCGATCGGGTTGTTCCCATCCAATGGGCGTAGCAGTTTCATCAGCGCGATCGTCAACTGCATACACGCCAATACTCGAATACACGGGGTTGGAGAGAGAGTCGCGCGCGGACGCACGTAGAATGTAGTAGCCAGGTTGCGCGAGCCGCAGGTGGCATGAGGCGGCCTGTGCACCCGACTTGACCGAGCAGCTGCCGGCATTTTCGTCCCTTACGTGAGTCTGGTAGTGTTGCGTGTCCGCCGCCCGGTCTTCGATGACCGCGGACCAAGTCCGCCGCCAGAGCTCGAGCGTAACGGGGACGTTAGATTGCCGAACCCCTTTTGAAGTGAGAGCAACCACTTCGGCGGGCATCTCGGCACCAATCGCAAGAAAGCGCTTCTTCGGTTGTCTTAGTCCCAAGTAGAATTCCGCCGGGTGAATCAACACGCTCGCCCGCCCCGCCTGGGTCTGCTGGCTGAGATCCTGCACTTCCGCTTCGAACGTGAGCTCTTCGGGTTGAGATTGCTGAGGCGCGTCGAGAGCGACTTCACGCGTAAGTCGCCCATCCTTGTCGAGTTCGCCGGTCGCCTGTGAATAGGCCGAACCGCGCTGCGTAATGAAGCGGAGATCTTGACGGAATGTCGAATCATCGACGATAAAACCCGTCGCGCCCGGTGGCGAGAAACTCGTCTCGGTACGGGTAACATATTGTTCGACTCGGCCCTGAGTCACCGGCGACCCGAATAGGTATTCGGAATTAACCGTGAATGAAGCCTTCTGACCGTGAATCCATTCGCGCGCCTGCGGCTCGACGGTTACCTTGAATTCGGCCGGTTTGTACGTAAGGATCTCGAAACTTGCGGTGAACTGTTCTTCACTGCGTCGCCCCAGGCGTACCGTCATGGTGGCGCGACCGAGCGCAGCGGATTTGCTCAAGACGACGTCGGCGGCCATTGCCCCGTAAGCGTCGAGCTTGCTTTCCCCAACCGCGATTGTTTCATCCTGCGCGTCGTGAATTTGATATTGGTATTCCTGGCCCGGTAATACAGTGAAGCCCTTTTCAGCCGTGCGGCGAAAATAGCCGCCCACTTTGACGGTTTCACCGGGTCGATAAACGCCGCGATCCGTAAATACGAGCCCTACCCATTGACCTTTTTGTAGATAGTCCGTGGGCCCGGTGGAAATCGCGCTGGCAGGCTCGAGTCGCTGATACGTAAAGTCATCGCCCGCGCGAGCTACCAGGAGTAGCCCTGTGTCGACGTCCCCTTGCTTTCGAATGGGCTTCAGTTCCTTGGCAGAAAACGCAATCAGGCCTCGTGCATCCGTTTGCCCCGCACACACAATGTCACGATTCTTGTCGTAGACGGACACCGTAGCCTGCGCAGCGGGAACACCGGTGGAAAGGTGTGTTACCCAGACTAAACTGCCAAATCGGCTTATCCGTGCCGTAATGCCCAAATCCGTAACATTGATGAGTTGTTGAGTGATCGAATCCAATTGCCCGAGTCCAGCCAAGGCTATAAAGGCAGTCCCCTTGGGGTTCCCGTTGAGCACAGCTCGCATGTCGAGCAGGCGCACGGAGCGCGTATTTTTCGGCGCGCCGGGAGTGATCCAGGTCCACGCAAGGTCGGTCGGGACCGGATCGTTGTTTTCGGACTCGACGGAAACACGCCGTACCGTCGACAGTTCCGGCAATGCCGCCGTGTACAGGCCATAGGTTGGCATATTCACGGCGCTGATTGGAATCTTGTACGCGCTGGGACCGCCGGACCCACCGGGGCCGCCGAGCGCTTCGAGAATGTGGCCCTTGACGCCAACCTCTAGGTCGAACTTGAGCCGAGGCCGCCGCTTGGCTTTGCTGTTCGAATCGTCGTTGGTATCTTCACTGGAATATGACTCCTCGCTGTTCGATTCTGGCGGATTCTTGCGCTTATGAGCTTGCGCGGCCTGCACCACGTACGGTTCTTCGACGACCAGATCTACGCTGATGTCTTTGGCTAATTTCTGGCCAAATAGGTCGGTCATGCCGGCGCGTAGAGTGACTTTGAAGTGATCGCCGTAGTCCGGATCGAGTGCCAAGGGATGCTCGACTGTCGCGTGGGGAGGTTTATTCGGCGTGGTCTTGTCTGGCTTGGCGGGTCGCGACGGCCCAGTAATTCTCAAGTAGCGACGAAACTCGGTCGGGTGCACTGGATTCGAAAGTACAACGGTGAAGTCGCGGTGGGCCTGGCAACGTCCAAGATTTTGGCGCGCGCAGCGCAGGTCTTCCAAGCGAAGCGGACCGAAGGTTTTCATCGTTACCTTGATCGGCTCATCCGTGGCGAGTGGGCCCTCGGTCGAATGCAGACCCTTCGGAATCAAGATCTGCAGATTACTGGCAAGCGGCAAAGGTTCGCTTGGCACGAGTTCCAACCAAAGACGACTCGGGTCGTTCGACTCGCGTAGCTTTTCGTAAATCACGCTTTCGTCATTCAGATCGACGTCCGCTCTTGCGGCCCAATGCGGAGCCGCGCGTTTGACGGTTACAGGCAAAACTCGCCCGCTTTTTTGCCCTTCGACGACCAGCGACACTTGAAGAATTTTCTGCAACTCGGGCGGCTCGACGGGCTGGGAGAACCTGAGAAAAATCGGTTCTTCAGCTCGAGCTTGCTGGGAACCTTCGCTCGGAAAGCTCATCAACAGGCGGGGCCGCACCGTTGAGAACTCAAGCGTGTAGTCAGAAGCCAGAATGCTTCCGTCGAGCGCTCGTGTCCCGCGCGGTACGGTCACGATGAACGCGCTGGCTCCTGGCAAATGTCCTTCGGGTTCAAAAAGCAGGCCGTGTGTGCCGACCCAACGAAAGTGCCCCTTCACGGGACGGCCGTCGGCGGTGGCTATTTTGACATCCGGCAAACCCGTGTGCGGAGGGCTCTCGACCGGGCGCATACCTCGGTTGAAAACTAATGTGATACCGGGATCATTTTCAGTAGAGATTTCGCCACGGGGTCCAGCTGCAACGACCGCGAATGGCGCCCGCCCGTGCGGGCCTGAAGCCGATTCCGACAATCTCAAACTGCGACTGGGTGGCACGTTCGGTGCGAGCGTGTGAAGGCAACTAACGAGACCGACGGCAAGGGTAAGGCTCAGGCGTACCCACGGGGAACTGGTTCGCTTCATGAAGCGGCAAGCCTACCAGTTTCTGATTTTCTACATAATCAATTAATGATCACGCCATTAATCTGCCCGCAATTGGTAAAGGCGAGCGTCGTATCTATGCGGAAATTGGACTGCGAAGTGTGACGCTCGGCGTGAAATACCGCAAGGTCGTAAACCGTGCTCGCGGTCAGCCCAAGTGTATCGAGTGCAATTTGTCCTGTTTCCTGCCCGTGGCGACCGCCCAAATCAATGACCAATTGCTTGTTGATGAACACCCACACGTCGTCATCGCCTTTGAATGTGAACGTCTCGCCGCCCTTGTACGTAAAAGACGTGTGAATTTCGGTCGTGAAACTGAAGTTGTGGTTCTGACCTTCATTTCCAAAGCCTTGTCCATCGAGCGGGAAGAAACTGGAATCGGGCAGTCCACCACCATTGTTTATTGAAGCGGAGAACGTCGCGATGCCGTTACTCGTTACGAGTTGCAACGCCACGATGTACGTCATGTTTACGCCCGGCGTGTCATTGTACCACTGGTTGAAATTGGCAGCGCCAGAGGTGCCAGTGGGAGTACCGGCAGTCGTGTACATGGGCTTGCCGTCGGTACCGAGCGTATTTTGAACAATGCCTTTTACGTCCTGGGTCGGCGCAGTTTCGAAGTCTGGATGCCCACCGGTTTGGTTCCCCATCTTGAAATCGCGAACCACGCCGTAAAGACCTGAACAACCCGTTCCGGTATTTGCAGGGACAGTTCCAGAAGAAATGTCGGGACCGAGCGCATAGGCACCGATCGTCGTGTTCGTTACGTTGGCGTAGCCCGTAGGCGGCCAAACGCCTGAACCTGCGCCACCATTGGCACCTGATCCCCCAACTCCTGGCACGATGAATCCACTTCCGCCGGGACTATTGCCATCGACACCCTTGTCTGACTGCCCGCACCCATTAAGAAAAGCAGGAAACACCAGGCAACTGGCGAGAATTCTTGGATAATCCTTGAAGCAAAGGTGGAATTTCAACATGGGCGGACTCCTGGCAGAAACTCGGAAGTGGTCGCTCGCAGCCAACTAACAATAGCACAATTCAATCAACTCGGTGTTGACGGCCAGGCCTGACGGCTCATTTCATTGGGTCGAGCCCACAGTAGCGCTCGAATTGGCTCAAGGGACGCAGGCGTCACTAGCCCAATGTTCGGCAGTCGCCACTGACGTTACGGGAATTTTACCGGCAAGAATTTCGACTTTGCCGTCTACCACCTGAAGCTTCACGCAGCCCGATGTGACATCCACTTTGAAACGCGCACCGAGCGAGCGCAGTTCATACCGAGGACAATGCACCGTGAGCCACTTGTCGCTTGATTGGCGCGCCACGAAGAGTTCGAGTCGGCCGCTGACTAGGCTGACGATTGCACCCTCAGCTCCGTAATTATAGTGACTCTGAGTTCCTTCAAGGACCACAACACGACTCCCGTCCGCCAACACGGACTCCCCTGAGGGTAGCTGTTGTGAGGTCGCTGGCTGTGCCGCAAAGTCCAATAACCGGGCCTGCGACTTGGAATTCTCACTTCTGCTTGCGCCCTTGGAGTAGTGCGCTCCCGCGTACCAGCCAATGGCCATTGCGGCAGCGCTCGTAGCCAGGCTCGCCGCCAATATTGGAATTCGCTTGGTTCTGGGCGTTACGTCATTGAGATGCGGCTTGACCCTCTTCCAAGCTTGACCTTCATCGAGATTGCCGCGGAACTGTGCCTCGGATTGAGTCAGCCAGGAGGCAACTTCTGTCGGCTCATCTATCAGCCGTGCGGGAGCCTGCACGACGGGGTCATCGCTCATCTCGAATTGGCTACCTCAACCTCTGCTATTCCAAGAGCTCCTCGGAAGGTACGGCGAGCGTAGTGAAGCCTGCGCCAAACGGTTGCTTCGGGGCAGCCAGCTATTTCTGCAATTTGCTTACCCGGAAGTCCTTCGAATTCGTAGAGCACGAATACGAGGCGGTCACCTTGATTCAGTTGATTGAGCGCCTGAGCAACTCGCTGCATCGCGGTAGTTTCGGTCATTGTGGAGGGCGGGACGCTGAGGCGATCGGGCATCAAGCGCTGCAGCTGTTCCCTAACTACACGCCGCACGCGGGAACGTGTCCGGTTTCGCCGGGCCTGAGTCACACACAACCTGTATAGCCACGTCTTCATTTCCGCTTGGCCGCGGAAGTTCGCAAGATTGCGGTAGAGCTCCACGAACACATCCTGACAAGTATCTTCAATGTCGCCCGGCAAGGCTCCGAGCTTTCGGAGAAACGCGGCGGCCACCGGATAGTATCGCCGATGCAGCGCCCTCCACGCGATCGGATCCCCAGCTCTGCAATTTCGAACCAGAGTGTCCTCGATTACGGTGACTGTCGTACCCACTTCGATACGTCGCTCCACCGGATTAGAGTTCATGGGATTTGATACCTTCGCCATAAAATGCCCCAGCCGGCATTATTATGCCGGAAGCGCGGCCAATTGAAACTCGTAGCGGCGACATATTTTAAGACAAACAATACACGAGCGAACAGCGGGCCAATCTCCATAACAAATGTCATTGGGAGCCAGTCAGGGCGCCCACGTCGGAATGCCTTGAAAATCCTGGGATTCTTGCGGTCGAACCGGACTGCTAATAGCTCACCCAACCGAGGACCTTGCCAACGTGCAACGCCGCACAAGCTTCCCGGTCCGTGATGCTGCGAGTACCGCGGGGCGGCGGCGTTGCCACGATATCGGCGACGCATTCATCAACTGTGCGACCCATCGTGGCAAGCCGTTGCAGATGAAGAAGGGCCACTGGAGCCGTGCCCCGCTCGCGTTTGCTCGCCATCGCCGGGGCTCGTGGACCGAGTGCCACGCGCGCACCACCTGACGGCATCAGCGTACGCGGATCACCTTGAGTTGCCACGAACGCACCAGCCATCATTGGACTCGCGAGATCCAAGTCGAGGGGAAATTCCACGCGATTGGGGGCGGTGCCGCGATAAAACGTCGCCGTTCCTCTAGACCAAGCGCAAAGCGCCGCTACACGGTCGCGACCCTGATCACGAATGGCTCGAAATACGTCCACTGCACTCACGAGTTCCATGGCAACGAGAGTGTCACCCAAGCGTGCGCCCTCCTCGCTCAGTCGTAGCAGGGCTGCGTCCAATTCCTTACGGTTCAGCGCACCGCGACGTACGAGGTATTCGCCCAGCAGCTCATCCCGTTCAGTCGAGGCCACGTGCAATAAGCGGCCATTATACAGGTAAATTTCCTTGCGGCGCGGGAGCCCGGTTCGATCGCGCCGCTCGACGAAAAGGGCACCCGTTTCCACGTTGCTGCGGAGGCGTGCTAGTATTTGGAGCATCGGCATGTCGCGGATTGACGCTTGATAATCCGGGACACCTACTTCGAAGAGCCTCCCAGTCGTGGCTGTCGAGGAAGGCAGCAGGTGCTTGGCTAGGGATTCTATCTCCCGCACGGGATGAAAATCCTCGCCCATCAACGCTACTTCGTCGTCGCCGCGAATGTCGCCAACGACGATCATTTCAATCAACCGCGCCAGCGCAATATCGGCCATGCCGCGGCCGTCGGCATACCGAACTTTGGTGGGAACACGATCCGTAATGGGAGCTGGGTCGGGTTCTTTTACTTCGATGAGCGAAGTTGGGTCCGACGCAAAGTTTATAGCCTTTACGGCGCGCATGCGCTCCACCGAATCGCGGATTTGACCTTGGAGTCGCTCTGCCAATTGCGTACTATCTGCGGCCCAACGAACCCATGTTGCAAGTTCACGCGTCTGGTCGGCGCGACTCGACTGAATCTGCGGTATTAAACTTTCGGCAAATTCCGTTGCATTCGCAAACCGCGTCGCCGGGTTTAGCGACAGCCCTTTGGTACAGATCTGAAAAAGCCTGGGGGGCAATTCGGACTCATGCTTCCTCAGTGGCTCGATATTGCCATCTCGAATCGCAAGCAGCACTGCTAACTGCCCGCTGCCTGGAAATACACGTTCTCCGATCAACATCTCACCCAGGATTACGGCCAGAGCGAATAGATCTGCACGATTGTCGAAAGGTTCACCTGCAATCTGCTCCGGAGACAGATAACCAAATTTCCCGCGAAGTCCGACCGTGGGTTGGGCGGGTCGTGCACGGGGCTCGGTCACACGCGCAATCCCAAAATCGCCCAGCTTCACATCGCCTTGAATCGAGAGATACACATTGGAAGGCGTCACGTCGCGATGCACGAGCCCGAGCGGAAACCCGTAGTTATCTGTCGCTGAATGCACAGCGACCAACGCCTCTGCCACACTCAGCACGACGTGGGCCGCCAACTCAGGGGGGATACGGCGTTGTTCGGCTTCAGCACGACGCAGCAGTCGATATAAATCGACGCCCTCCACGTATTCCATTGCCAGGTAAGATTCGCCGTCGACTTGTCCGGCGCCGAATACGGTCACAACATTGGGGTGGCGTACGGCTTGGTGGAGTTCTGCCTCACGCTCGAGCGCCTCGTAGGCGCTATCCCGACCGTCCTGCATCAGCAGGCGCTTGACGACAAAACAGGGCGCTGGATGCTCGCCCATTTTCGGTCGGGCAATGTAAACCTCTGCGCTGCCGCCAACGGCCAGACGACGGTCGAGCAGAAACGGGCCAAACGAGATGGGCTGTGCCCCGGACGTTTCCGAACCTTGACCCGACACCGGACCATTATTGCGGATTTCTCTGGCTTTGGTCGACGGGTTGTCGGACGTTCGAAAATCATTCAGTACTCAGGGGTTAGATGCTNNAACCCGCTGCGTCAATCCGACTCCTCGTTACTGGCGACATCGCGGGAACCATTGAACCCTGTGGTTGCGTGAAAGACCAATTGGGGGGCCTCGATCGATTTGCATCTGCAGTTCGCAGTTCGCGGCACCCCGATTCGACGCTGTTCCTCGAGGCCGGCGCGCTGCTCTTCCCGAGGTCATCGGACGAGCCCAATGAACGGGACGAATTGCTGTTGCGGGCCGAAACTCTGGCGAAGGTGATGCGCACCCTGGGATTATTGGCATGGACTCCCGGAAAAGCTGACTGCGCATTGGGCTCGCCCACTTTGCTTGAGTTGACGGGTCGATTGGGCGCACATCCCCTGCAATCTTGCGGGGACCCGACTTTCAAGCAGGACAACTACTTCGTTACCGAAGTCGCGGGCACCAAAGTGGGGCTTTTTGGAATTGGTTCCACGTGGACGCAGGCATCGACAGGTCCGGATGATCTCGAAGCTAAACTGCGAACAGCCTCAAATGCCCTTGATTCGAAGGGTGCACAGCTGAAAATTGCGCTTCTAAACGCGGCTCCTGGGCAAGCTGCAAAGCTTGCCCAGCGACTGCCCTCGTTTCAACTACTGCTCGTCGGCGGCAGCAGCGAACGTTCACTCGGGGCCGACAGCGATGGAGCGGAACCACAACTAGTCGGTTCGACACTCGTTATCGAGCCACCCAATCATCTTCGGGGGCTCGTGGCCGTGGACTTCGTCGTCGTCGACGGGAAATTTACATTCCAGGATGGTACGGGTATCGGACGCAATGCCGAGCGCGTGGAAGTTGCGCATCGCCTTTCAGAGCTCAAGGAGCGCATCATATTGTGGAAGACGCAGAATCAGGACCCAGCCTTGATGGCAAATCGAGAGGCTGATCTGAGGCGCCTACAGATCCGATACAAAGAACTAGTGGGGCCAGCAAAGACCCCCAACGCGAGCTATTTTAGAGTTCAGACAATCCCCATCGGCAACGAAGTATTGGACGATCCGGACGTCAAGAAAACGCTAGATGACCTCGGCAGTAAGATCAATCGTAGTAACCACGATAAATTTGCCAACCGGAAGGCCGCCCCCGCCGCGCCCGGCCAAGCCGCGTTTGTCGGAATCAGCACTTGCGAGACTTGCCATCAAAAGGAAGTAAAATTCTGGCACACTACTCGCCACGCTGCGGCGTATCGGACTTTGGTGGATAAAGAGCGACAATACACACTCGAATGCGTTGGTTGCCATGTGACCGGCTATGAACAGCCAGGCGGTTCGAACGTGACTGATGTGGCAGAGCTAAAAGACGTTCAATGCGAAACGTGCCACGGCCCGGGTTCAATTCATTCAAAAACAACGGCGAGCGATGCAATCACGCGAATACCCGCTCGGCAACTGTGCGCGAGCCGATGCCATCATTCGCCCCACGTGGCCCCAACATGGACAGTCGATGAAGCGTGGCCGAAGATAATAGGCGAAGGTCACGGACGCTGATCAACAGGCAACCTCGAGCACTTGGGGTAATACGAACGGGATGCCGCGCCGGATCGGTCCCAATACCGAATAGGTTCGACTTAGCCCGAGACGCCCGTCTTCGAGGTGATCTGCGACGGGCACGTGACCTGTTTGAAGATCATCTTGGGGTTATCCGCGGAGCTGAACCAACCGGTAAACCAGTTGCAACCGGCCAGCAGCGCCGGCATACTGCCAAAGACACTCTGACACTTATTCTTCATGCACGTTGGATCCATGTTGCACTCCGTCAACAAGCCACCATAGGTCGCGCCGAAGTCGGTACTCGAGCCCCATTGCGTGGAGCATCCATTGGTCATTGCGCCGACGCCACCGCCGGGAATCAGCAAGTCGAATTGGTCGGAGGCAATGCCACCGATATTGATAACCTGGACGATCATTTGCTTACCCTTGAGCGCGGTCGCCCCGGGGTTACTGCCGGAGTTGCCTTCTCCCGTAAATTGCAGCTCGAAGCATGAACCGCAGGCGACGTTATTGTGGGCAGCGAAGCCGTAAGCCATGTTCGTACTGGCATCGTACCAAGGTGAAAAGTCGTAACACTCGAATGCCGTTCCTCCGCTGTCACAACCGCTCTTGGCGTTCTTGTCCGTTATTCGACCGGCTCCGTCCTTGGAACAACTTGGAACATTGGTCGTCCATGAACAGGAGGGTTTACAGCAGTCCCAATAGCGCGTTGCGTAGCCGTTGCTGCCACCCGTAATGGGGGGATTTAGTCCTGTCGAAGACGTGGTTGTACCTCCGGTTGCCGGATTACCACCCGTTGCTGGCATCCCTCCAGTGGGAGGTCTACCGCCCGTGACGGGTTGACCGCCCGCTGCCGGGTTGCCACCTGTACTCGGCGTACCTCCGTTTCCAGTTCTGCCACCCGCGCTAGGCATGCCGCCGGTACTTGGCGCCCCCCCGACCGAAACTCCGGAGCAAGCATTGCAGGTAGCAGCGCAGAAATTATTCGATGTGAACCACGATGAACCGCATTGCCCATAGGTTTTCCAATCCGCGCAAGTGGTTGTCCCCTGGTTAGGCGGAACGATGTCAGTGCAGTTTCCGGTGGACGGCGCACCGCCCGTCGAAGGATTCGCCCCTCCTGTCGCGGGGGTGCCTCCTCCAAGGATAGGCGGAGTGCCGCCAGTGCCAACCGGGGTACCACCGGTATTCACGAAGACTCCACCAATGTTACGATTGCCACCAGTAGTGACAACTCCACCGGCGCCTTGAATGGATCCGCCAGTCGATATGATGCCGCCTGCGCCTTGCGGAGATCCCCCGGTGGTCACAGCGCCGCCAGCACCAACGTTGCCGCCAGTGGAAGGTGTTCCACCGTTCGAACTGGCCCCACCGTTAGACTTGGCTCCACCATTTGCAGAATTGCCGCCTACGTCAGAACTGCCCCCGATCGATGTTTCCGCGGACCCGCCTTCACCCATGGGAGACAAAGTGGCCCCCGAACCCGAACAGGCAACCACGCCAAGTGTGACAAGCATAGTTATTGTGGATGTGCTGCTAAGTCGCATGGGTAGGCTCCTAAACAACGTAATCGTGAATGGACAAGTTTAGGTCGTCCAGCGCAAAGGCACGTCAAGGAATTTCGACGGACGAGGCGCCGCTTAGGGAAGCGTTTCCTACTGAATTTTGATTTCTCTTGAACCGATACTTTGGTGACTGGCAACGCGGCAATTCGTGGGACTCGTATCCGCCATCTCAAGGCAAATGGGTCCCTCAGGCGATGAACATCTTCGACGTGGCGAGAATTTGCTGACTTAATTCCGTCGCGCGTAAACTGCTACGCCTTCACTGTAGGCTCAGTACTTCATGCGAGATTGGCTTACACCGACAGTTGGGCCACGGATTATTGCGTCCAAATTCCATCGCCAATGGTGATTTGGCTGATCGGTATTTTTTGCGCGATCGGGAGTGGGCTCGGTACTAACCCTAGGAGGGCCTTTCCAGCCGCCACCTGCGCCCGTTCCAAGTTTGAGTGTCCTGAACCCTAGCCGGCAATCAACCTGCTCACCGCCGCGCGTAAGTCGGAAAATGAGTAGGGCTTGGCTAGCACTTGTCGCACGCCCCGGCTCTTGAGGGTAGCGGCATCCACTGTCTCGCCAATGCCGGATACCATCATGACCGGTACATCGGGGCGAATCTTCATAATCTCATCGATGAGATCAAGACCCGTCATATGTGGCATGTTGTTATCGGTTATCACCAGATCGAATCGATTGGGTCGCGTTCGGAAGTCGGTTAGCGCCTGTAGGCTCGATGTGTGTGCCACAACGTCGTATCCGGCGCCTTCGAGTAAACGCCGACCCAATTGTGCGAGGCGCTCTTCGTCGTCCACGTACAGGATGTGACGTCGAGCATCGGTAGGCTCGGCTGATTCAGCGTGATTGTCCACGCCACTAGCCACTGGCAGGTAAACGTCAAAGCGTGTGCCATGACCCACGCGACTGTGTACTTCGACGGTGCCACCCAGGCCCTTGGCAATTTGTTGAATCATGGAAAGGCCGAGCCCGGTCCCCTCGCCCACCGCTTTGGTCGTGAAGAATGGCTCGAATATTCGTTCGAGGATGTCGGGCGCAATCCCGCATCCGGTGTCGATGACACTAAGACAACTGTACATTCCGGTGCGTAGCGCCGGGTACGCTGCAGCCATTTTCTCGTCGACAAGTATGGGTCCCGCCTGAATGTCAATCAGACCGCCCGTCTCGCCCATGGAATGGGCTGCGTTGTTCGCGAGGTTCATCACAACTTGATGAATTTCGGTATTGTCGGCAACTACGTCTGGTGTTGCCGGATCGATATGCGAACGGATGTCAATCTTGTGCGGCAATGTGGCACGCAGCAATTGGGCCGCCTCACGTAGCACTGGTTCGAGACGCGTCTTCTTTCGATTAGGGTCGCCTTTGCGTGCAAATAGTAATATGCGCGTAACGAGGTCGCGGCCACGCGCCGCAGAATCGATGATCACGTCGAGATCTGCACTGACCTCGGGTTGGTCCAGAACAGCTTCCTTGATGAGTTCTGCATAACCCAATATGCCATGGAGGATATTGTTGAATTCATGGGCGATTCCGCTGGCCAAATTGCCAATCGCTTCTAGCTTCTGCGTCTGCCGAAGGCGATTCTCGAATTGCCGGCGCTCGGTAATATCTACAATCGTGCTTAGGACGTAGGACTTGCCGTTGACCACGACGGGACTTAGGCCAATCTCGACGGGAACGTCATGCCCGTCACGGTGTTTGGCGAATAGTTCGCGGCCCGCACCCATCGGACGCGCTTCAGGGTTCAGCGAAAAGGCCTGACGCAGGCCGGGATGTGCCTTCACGTGGCGATCGGGGACGAGCGTCTCCACGGCGCGACCAATCAACTCGCGTCGGTCGTAACCAAGAAGGCGTTCCACTTCGCGATTCACCGCGACGATCCTTCCTTCCTCGTCAACCGCAATCATTCCTGATGGCGATCGTTCGAATGAAGCCACCGCGAATTCCTGGGTGATAGCCGGGTTGTCGATTGACATGGACTCTCTCAGACTGCTCAAGGCTAGCACCCGGCTCGCTGCGTTTAGCTGCTAAGAATTACCTAGATTAACTTTGGTGTTCCAGCTAGGTGGTCTACTGGCCCCAGTTCATGCGGGCTTGGCGCTAAATATCGATATATAGTGGGGGTCGTTCACTGCAAAATCGGTGAATCGCAATGAGCGCGTCCTCGGATAAC
>PMCK01000080.1 GCA_003154095.1 Myxococcales bacterium
GAGCAGATCCCAGCCTCGCGATCGATCCGGCTCGAGCCCGGCGCTGCCAAACACCTCGAGTTTACCTCCAACGCCTCGGCGGTTGGCACCGCCGAGTTCAAGTTCACGGCCAACAATGAGCAACTGCACGACTCGGTAACGGTCCGGATCCCCGTGGAAGCGCCGCTGCCGGCGCAGGTCGTGGCGGCCTATGGCTCGACACACAGTACCGCTGTAGAGCGCATCGGTGAGTTGAGGTCGGCGCGCCGTGACTCGGGTGAACTCGAGGTTCAACTGGCATCGACGGCTTTGCTCGGCGTTGATCGGGGTCTTAAGCAGTTGGCACGCGATGACGGGCCCAATTCCGAGCAATTGACCAGCAGTGTGCTACCGGCGCTGCTGTTCGGCGAGCTTGAGAAGGCCTTTGGCATTGCGCCAACCCTCACGTCCGCAGAACTCACCAAGCGCCTTCGCCTGTTGCTCGGATTTCAGATGGGAGACGGTATTGGTCTTTGGCCAGGTGCCACCGAACCGCATCCTTGGGTTTCCTGTTATGCTCTGCTGGCGCTCACTCGTGCCAGTGACCTTGGCTTGATCTCTGCGCCAGAGTCCCTGAAACGCTTGCGCCGCTACGTTGCTCATTTTCTCGAGGATGAAATCACGGCGGCGCGCGCCAGGGGTCGTCCTGTCGACGTTCAATTGCAGCAAAGTGTGGGTCCATTCGCGGCTTTTGTGCTGAGTCAAAATGGTGCCGTCACTTGGAGTCAACTGGACCGGCTTTGGGCGCAGCGTAGGCAAATGTCGATAGCGTCGAAGGCACTATTGCTCGACGCGATCGCGAACTATAAACCCCTCGACGTTCCCGCGCCGAATCGACAAGAAAAAACGGCCGAGCTTGCCGCCGAACTCGTAGCATCATTGCACTTCGATGGCCCACGCGTGGTGCTTGTGGATCCCCATCAACCGAGTCGCGGCAACTTCGACTCTGATACGCGGAGTCTCGCCCTGGTGTTGAGTGCACTGTTGGCCGTGGACGCGCATCACGCACTTGCCGAGCGACTGGTGAAAACGCTGCTCGACGCTCGCCACCATGGCGAGTGGCGGTCCACCCAGGAGTCGGCTTTCGTGCTGCTGGCACTCGACAAGTATCGTCGCGTTCGCGAGCCTAGCGTCCCGCGTTTCGACGCAAAGATGTGGCTTGGTAACCGTTTGCTCGGTGCGTTTGACCAACAAGGGGCCAGTCTTACGGTGCGGCGAGTGACGGTTCCCATGCATGAGATCGACATTCAAGGGGCACGCCTAAGTGTCGCTCTTCAGGGGCAAGGGGACTTGTACTATGAGACTCGCCTCAACTATGTTCCTGCCCAACTGCCGGCGTCTGCCGTCGATCGCGGGTTCTTCGTGGCTCGCCAGCTAACCGTCGCGAATGCCGATCCAGCTGCCTCAGTGGCTCACCCGAGCCTCGAGTTCGATCTCGGTGAACTCGTGCACGGTGAAGTGATTGTCACGACGCCGACGCCGCGCGACTATGTCCGCCTCGCTGTGCCCATCGCAGCGGGAATGGAACTCATTGACAGTGAACTCGAAACCACACCAGCCGGGGGCAACACGCGTGAAGGGAGCCCGGAACTCGATCCTCGTGTAGCGGCAAAATTGGGCATGAGGCCTCAACCGGGCATGCTGCCGATCGATCCACCCAAGACGGCCGCGGTGACGCTCGCTCCCAAGCCCGGTTACGCATCCCATGTCGAACTGCGCGACGGTCAGGCTGTGTACTTCATCGATCGTCTACCAATCGGAGCCTATCGCTATCGNNATCCTCGCGCCCCACAACTCGCTGCGCCCATGGTCTGCCTGAGCTTAGTCGAGAGAGTGACGGTAGTGAGCCGGCCCTCGCTCAGCTCGCTGCGGCGGCCATGGCCGGGCTGTGTGCGTGACTGCGTGGAGCGGGCGTCAACGTGCAATGCCGCCGAAAACTGTTTCAGCACAGGAGGGGACGGTGGCACGTAGGCAAGACGACCCGCAGAACTGCGCGGATTCGCAATTCGACTATTGGACATTCCCGATGTCGATCGCAACACCCAAAACTAGACCTAAGACGACTCGGCTGCCGCCCACCAATTGTTGTGCCGGCAACCCGGCGTTACTGTAGCTGACTGATTCCCGGCGAAGATCCTGATCATACCCAATTTGACCACCCAACATAAAATGGGACCGTCTTTGTCTCGCGAATATATGAGTTAGGCGCAGTCGAACGCCCACGCAGGGCAGCGTTGCCGACGCTCCGGGATCCTTTTTGTCTGTTCCGGTGTGGCTGGCGTGGCTGCCGATGCCAGCACCAGCCTGAGTTTTACCAAAGCCGCACCAGCGACACCATTTGGCAGCATTTGCCACGGCTGCTTTGGTGTAGTTCCGGCACGGAAACGCGAGATGCGCTAAGTGTCTGACAATACTCCAATTATTGTGGCGATGTCGCAAACCTGCCCGCTTTGAGTCATGCTCAACCGAGCGCAGATGGTGACGAGCCGGGCCTGAGTCGCGACTCGTTGGTTGAACAATTGGAACGTTGTGGGTCGCAAATTGCGAGTTTGCTATGGCACATGAATGGTATTTGGTTTTCGGGTTGTTTGCCGCCGCACTAACAGGGGTGCCTGGTTGTAGTGGATACAGTCAAGACGACACCTGCCAGGCCACGGCAGTGGCTGGCGCCAGCGCCTCGATGCCGTGTGCGAGTGGAGGGGCAACGATGGTCACGACGCTCGTTGGCGGCACGTTCACAACTGGAGGCATGGCTAACGCCGGCGGCGTGGCAAGCACAGGCGGAACTCAAACCGCTAGCACGTCGACGACGCGAGCGATTGCGAAGGACATCGCAGCCGGCGAGCTACACAGTTGCGCCGTACTAAGCGACGGCACGGTTCGCTGTTGGGGCACAAATAGCTACGGGGAGCTTGGCAACGGTTCGATTGGGGATTCTCAGAATCCGACCGCTACGCCCGTGTCGGTGATTGGCATCAGTGACGCCGTCAAGGTCACGGCAGGCTCCTCGTTTACCTGCGCCTTGCTCGCGGGTGGGGGCGTCGAGTGTTGGGGCTTGAACCGAGACGGCCAGCTCGGAAACTACACAACAACGAACAGCACGGTGCCCGTTGCCGTTTCAGGGATATCGAGCGCCATTGCGATTGGCGCCGGCAGGAGCCACGCGTGCGCCGTGCTCCGTTCCGGCTCCGTTATGTGCTGGGGTTATAATAACGACTATCAGGTAAGTTTTAACGCCAACAATAATGGCGAGAATTTCATTCCATTTCCGGCCACGGTCGAGGGTCTTACCGACGCTATCGCGGTTGCTGGGGGCATGAATCACAGCTGCGCCGTGCTCCGTTCGGGTGCTGTAGAATGCTGGGGGACATTAACCGTTGGCACTTGGGGCGGCACGCATCCACAGCCGTTTGTGGTTGACGGCATCAGCGATGCGGTTTCGGTTTCGGCCAGTTCCGGGCACACGTGTGCCGTAATCGGCGACGGCAGCATCTATTGCTTTGGCAACAACGACCAGGGTCAACTCGGCAATGGTACTACGACGCTTAGCGACGGGCCCACGCGAGTCACGGGCATCACCAATGCGGCGGCGGTTGCCGCCGGTCCCCGAACGTGCGCCACATTGCACTCTGGCGAACTCTTCTGCTGGGGCGTGTTAGATACTAACAGTTGCCCCGCTAGCCCGAGCTCGGTGCCAGTTCAAGTCCAGAACATCACCGATGCGCTAACGGTGTCTGTCGGGATGTACCACACGTGCGCGGTCATGGGCAGCGGGACGATGAAATGCTGGGGTTACAACAACGGTGGAGCGCTCGGCAACGGGGCCCAATCACTGAGTGCGACTCCGGTCATGGCGCGCGGGATATCCAATGCGGCCGGTTTGGCCACAGGTGGCAACCACACCTGCGCGATGCTCGGCGACAATTCGGTCGGATGTTGGGGATACAACTCGGATGGGCAGCTAGGCAACGGCACATTGATGCCCGCTGATTTCCCCGTGAAGGTCCCCGGTATCGACACCGCTACGGCAATTGCGGCGGGCTTCGAGCACACGTGTGCCCTCGTGTCGGATCACACTGGTCGGTGTTGGGGTTGGAACGGGCGAGGCGTGCTCGGCAATGGGTCGACGACCAGCAGCACTTCACCGGTGGTGGTCTCGGATTTGTCCGCTGCGTCTCAGATTGTCGCCGGCGCCGCACACACGTGCGCCATCTTGGACGATGGTACTGTCCGCTGTTGGGGTGTCAATAGTGGGGGACAGTTGGGCAACGGCACCACAACCGACAGTCTCGTCCCAGCGCCGGTCGTCGGCATTAGCAATGCCACGGCACTTGCCGGCGGCTACAACCACACTTGCGCGTTGCTTACGGACCACACAATCACGTGTTGGGGTGGCAATTGCAGTGGTGAGCTCGGCGACGGCGCGAACGCGGCGCGTGCCGTTCCCGTTCGAGTTGCCAACATTTCCAGCGCCGTTGCGATTGCGGCGGGCGGCGACTATCCTCAGAGTCCGCTCGACGTTTGTGTGGGGGGTCACACTTGCGCGGCGCTCGCAAACGGTTCGGTTTACTGTTGGGGGTTCAACGCATTCGGAGAGCTCGGCAACGGCAGCCAGGACAGCAGCTCGGTGCCGGTGCGAGTCGCTAATATAACGAACGCCGATGGCTTAGCCGCCGGCGTCGGGTTCCACAATTGCGCTCTATTGCACACCGGTAAGGTCGCGTGCTGGGGGTACAATAGCGGCGGCCAACTGGGTAACGGCACAACGGAGACAAGCCTGACGCCGGTTGGCGTCGCCGACGTCAGCGATGCAGTCGAAGTGCGCACGGGCTACAGCCATACTTGCGTCAGGCTTAGGTCCGGCAGCATCGAGTGCTGGGGCGGAAATTACTACGGCGAACTGGCGATCCCCAGTTGGACCACTGGCTGTGAACCACAAACTGTGAGCGGGTTTTGAGTCTGGGCTACTTTGCCAGTCGCTGAATCGCCCCGCCTAATGTCGCCCAGTAGATCGACACCGAGTCCTCTGCCATCGAAATTGGCGAGGACGCCACCGGCGATATGATTTCCGGCGTCTGGTTACAACCTGCAATCGCGCAACGCGACACGGTGGAGGCGATCGCTGATCGTCTCCATGATGTGACAGGAACCACGACTTTGGCGCGACAGTCCCTTCGCCCCGTGACACTGCGAGGCCACCTTAGGGCGTCATCAGCGGCCCCGCAAGCGCGGTTCAGTCCGACTTTACTCGAACCGTCTCACTCAGTTCCCTGCTTCCCTCTCCAGCGTGTCGGCCACCGGACACTCGATGTGCATTGACCTTGAAGCCTTTGAGCTGCCTAGTAACGCCAGACCGAGGGGAGGCCTGCCATTCGCAGGCGTCAGTAGAACGCAATGTCGTCGATCCACACGTCGAATGTCGATGTGGCCGTGACGAACATGAAAGTCATCGCGCGCTTCAGATCGGACGTGGAAGCGTCGCGCGAAAATTGACTGTTGTAGAGCGACGAGAAGATGACTTGCTGGCGTATCCAAGTGCTGCCTAACGATATCGGTGACGTTTCGAAGTTGACGTCACATCCCACTATGCACGTGCCACCGTTCGCAACCGTTTGCGTGTCGCTGGTCGCCAATTGGAATCGTACATAGCCCGAACCTCGAAGCCAAAACGTTACCCCAGTATGCGTGCTCAGGTCGACAATGTGTGGCACTGTATTGTCGGGATTGTTGAAGGTCATTCCTATTGCGAGCCCCCAGACCGAGAAGCCCGATCCTTGAACATGCAGCCCCTTTAGACTGCCGGCTCGAGTGACCGTGAGCGCTGCCGGCAACTCGGCGTTGGTCGTCGGGGTCTTGGTCCCCGTGCCATCATCTACCATCCACCATGCGCTCACCCAATTGGACATTGCGCACGGCGTCGTGTCGCCATCCTCGAAATCATCGATCAGCAGTGGATCGGGGCAGGTCTTGGCTCCACCGGCGCTACTGCCACCAGTGGTGGTGCCGCTAGTCCCTCCTGCTGGAGATCCGCCGCCCGCCGTTGCGGCAGCGCCTCCCGTTGCAGATCCGCCAATGGCCGTTGTGGCAGCGCCTCCCGTTGCAGATCCGCCAATGGCCGTCGTGCCAGCGCCTCCTGTTGCAGATCCGCCAATGGCCGTCGTGCCAGCGCCTCCTGTTGCAGATCCGCCAATGGTCGTCGAAAGCGCGCCGCCGGATGCAACTGCGCCGCCAGTCGTAGTCGCAACCACGCTGGTCGAATTCGTACCGCCGAGAGACAAACTCGATCCGCCTTGCCCGTCACTCGCGGATGCGCCGCCATTGGACGAACCACCGCTGCCTGTTGACGTTTGCCCACCAAAGTCAGTAGTCCCAGTGCCGCCAGTGCCGCCAGCGCCGACGCTGCCGCAATCGCAAGGACCCCATTGGGAGCCGTCGTCCAGGCAAACTTGTGCACCCGAACAACGCCCCGCACCGACGCAGTCTTGGGTGGCCCCTGGCACGCAATGTTCGGCAGATGCTCCACCCGTCCCAACTGCCCCCCCTGCGCCTCCAACTGTCGAGCTTGTGCCTAAGGTCCGGTTCGAATTGCCGCCATCGCAAGCGGAGATTAGTGCAACAAAGCATGCCAGCAGAATTGGGCGCAACTCAAGAACCTTGTTCATTCGCATATGCCACTAACAGCAACTACCGTGCCTGCTTGTTCTGCAACCGGCCCGATCAAACAACCTGAGCGTTGTAGAACAAAGCCAAAGGACAATTTGGCTGCCTTGAATCGCAGCTCAGAAACCCACCCCGGTCATTTATTCTGGCGCGGACTCCACTTTGCAGTGTCCTCCTGGACGCCCACCTGAACATCACCGCCATGCGGCTAACGTCGTGCTCAGGCAGCTCAAGGACTGCGCGGCTGCGCCGCTTGCCCCACCGGCTGCGGGCCTTTGCCTCTTGACCCGCACCGCGCGCGACGCATTGGCGGTCGAAGAAACATCTGGCCCGTGGCCCAAACCGGCGAGGTTCTCCAGCTTGTTGGTTCAAAGTGGCTGGATGCCTTCAATAGACCAGCAATGGGGCTCTGGGCTAAGGCGCAATCATCGAGCAGGGTGTCCATGTGCCGTCATGACCCCAAAGAATCACGCTGCTGCCGGCATGAGTCCGTCGGATTGTAGCGGAATACTCCGACATGGAACCTCGGGCATTGCGAGTATACTGATGCCGTGGTTTCGGGTTCCGCTCAGACGACAATGCCGTCGAATGAAACACTGGGCTCGCCCAGCGGCACAGGTGTGCTGTCGATTCGCTGGTTGTTCCCCAAGCGTGATGGGCTACTGACCCGGCTGCAGCAAGAGCGCATCCTGCTCGGGCGCGGCGAGGGCTGCGACGTGCAACTGGATGGCACGGAAGCCTCTCGGCAACACGCCGAGATTCGCCGCGAGGGCAGTCTCTATGTTCTACGCGATCTGTCGAGCCGCAATGGCGTGTTCGTAAATGGCAAAGCAATTTCGGATGCGCCGCTCGCGCCTGGGCTGATAATTCGCTTGGGTGAATGGATCGGCACAGTGTTGTTAGCGCCTCCCGATGAAGTCGATTCGCCTGGCAACGCGTCAACGCCGGTCTATTCACTGCTGGCACCGGGGCTTGCCGGGGGTCCGGAACTGCGGCGTATTCTTGGACAACTCGAGCGGGCCGCATCGAGTAAGCTTCCGATTGTCCTGACGGGTGAAACTGGAACCGGCAAAGAAGGTTGCAGTCGAGCGATTCATCGCTGGAGTCGCCGCCCCGGGTCGTTCGTGGCTGTCAACTGCGCGGCCCTGCCGAACTCCTTGGCTGAAGCGGAGTTATTTGGCTATCGAAAGGGCGCCTTCACGGGTGCCGAGCGCGCGCATCCCGGATTCTTTAGAGCGGCGCAGAATGGCACGTTGTTACTCGACGAAGTTACCGATTTGCCTCTAGAATTGCAGGCAAAGCTGCTGCGAGTCATCGAGCAAAACGAAGTGCACCCGCTCGGCGAAGCCCTGCCCATCCCGATTGACACGCGTATCGTTGCGGCAACTCAGATCCCACTGTCGCAGGCAGTTGCCGAGCGTAGCTTTCGCCCCGACCTATGCGCGCGCCTCGAAGGGCTCGTCGTAAGTTTGCCGCCCCTATGCGCGCGAAAAGAGGACATTCCCTACCTGTTTCTGCATCTGCTCGCCGAGCACTCGGGCGCGATAGCACCAGCGGTTGAGCCCCGGTTGATAGAACAGCTGTGCCTCTACGATTGGCCTTACAACGTCCGCGAGCTAGACCTGTTGGTACGTCGCTTGTTGGTGCTATACGCGCATGAGGGGCTGCTACGTCGTTCGCATTTGCCTGAGCACATCTTGAGAGCTCCTGATGATGAATTGCCGGCACGGGATCGTCCCTTGTACCCGCTGAGCGCCGCCGCGGCTTCTATTGGGCGCGAAGAGCCGGCGCGAAACACGCCTGAAGCGCATCGGGCGCGCCGTGAGCGAGAATTGAAGGCACTTCGCAGCGCGCTGCGAGCATTCCAAGGCAATGTGGCAAGAGCCGCTGCAAGCGTCGGGATCTCGCGGCAACGCGCCTATCGTCTGATGGAACAACCCGACGCGCGCGGCGACACCGACGAGGTGCCCCAGGCCGTGTCGCCGCTGGCTGACGCTGGCAAGTCGCAATGACAGACTCTGGCTTTGTCCCCGATTCGAATGTTGGGCAAGTCATCGGGTCCAAGTACCGGGTGGTTCGCCTGATCGGTCAAGGCGGCATGGGGCGAGTGTACGAAGCGCAACACACGGTGATAGGTCGTCGATTCGCGATCAAATGCCTCTTGGCAGAGCACACTCAACAATCCGAGATGGTGGCTCGATTTCAGCGCGAGGCCGAGGCTGCCGGCGGCATTGAAAATGAAAACATCGCGGCTGTACTCGACTTTGGCTTGTTGGACGAGGGTTCACCCTACTTGGTAATGGAGTATTTGGAAGGCGAAGACCTTGCGCAAATCCTTCGGCGCCTGGGGCCGCTCGCTGTACCGCGGGCGGCCTATATTGGCATCCAGGCCTGCCGCGGGTTGGCCGCAGCGCATGCTCGCGACATCATCCATCGTGATTTGAAGCCAGAGAACCTGTTTGTATGCAAGCGCAATGACGGTAGCGACCTGGTGAAGATCCTAGACTTTGGTATCGCAAAATTGCACGCGCCGGTGTCACTGACCAATACTGGAGCTTCCATGGGCACACCTAGCTACATGTCCGTGGAGCAGGCGCGAGGCGCCAAGAATGTCGACCAGCGAGCGGATATCTACGCGCTCGGCGTGATTCTTTACGAAATGCTGGCGGGCCAAAGGCCGCACCCGGGCGAATCCTACAATGAGATTCTTTATCATGTAATTACCGAGAAGCCGACGCCGCTTGTATCACTACGGCCGACGATGCCCGTGGAGCTGGTTCAAGTGATTGAGCGAGCTATGGCGCGCGACGCATGCGAAAGGTACGCATCGGCAATCGAAATGGCCGAGGCACTGGCTCCCTTTGCCGATCGCGCGATTACACCCGTAGGCCTTACAGTGCAGCCTGGACAGGCGCGCGCGGAAACATGTCCTTCACCGCTATCGCTGCCCATCTTATTTCCGGCTGATACTCAAGCAGTCGCTCCGAACGCCCAAAGACCAAAACTTCGCACTAAGCGTTGGCTTGTGTCTGGCGCAATCCTCGCGCTTGTCGGTTTACTGTTCTTGCTCTGGAGATCCACCGCACTTCTGCGGCGTGAGGCTCGGGCAAACGCATCTGCCGAGAGTTCACAAAGTAGCGGGCTCGTGACCGTACGGACCCCTTCGAATTCCAGCAACTCTGCATCTACGGCCATCGATTCGAGTCTGCGAGCAGGTAAAGGAACCGAGGGATCGGACGAAACAAAGCGTCCAGGTGGACGTCCATTAGGACAGTCTGACAGCGCGAGTCCTGCTGCATCCAATTCGAGCACTCCCGCGGTCGTTCATGCCAAGCCCGCCAATGTGCGGCCCCCGCCGGTCACCAATTCGCGCCCGTTCGATCGCAACAATCCGTATGCGAATTAGCGACCTTGGCGGTAGGATCTCGAGCAATTCTGGTTGACCGCTGTTAGCCACTTGTCGTGTTCGGTTCTCGCCCGTCTAGCTTGGGCATGCCGCTTGCGTTGTTACTGCGCCGTATGCCACGCAGTCAATCCTGTTGCGGGCATGCCTCAGGCAGCTATCCTGGACGCCAATGAGCAAAACTAGATATATGGCAGCTATTGGCTTAGCAATTGGCACCAGTCTGACGGTTTCTTGGGCCGGCGCGAGCGCCAAGGACGACGCGCGCAGTCATTACGATCGGGCCTTGTCTCTAGTCGACGACAACCAATACGCAGAGGCCATCGTCGAATTCAATCGATGTTACGAGATTCAACCGCACTATGCGGTGTTTTATAACATCGCGCAGGCGCACATTGCGCTCGCCCGTCCCGTCGAGGCCGTAGAAGCGCTGCAGCGTTACCTGAAGGAAGGTGGCCGTGAGATCAAGCCAAGCCGGCGCAGTTTGGTGGAAAAAGAGATTGTGAAACAGAATGCGCGTATTGCGACACTGAGCATCATCGTCCACCCCGATGGGGCTGCCATTCGACTCGACGGCAATGACATCGGGACTGCTCCCATTAAAGAACCGATTCGATTGGGCCTGGGCACTCATGTAGTGGCCGCAACCCTGGCAGGGTATAAGATGGCTAGCCAAAATATCGAACTTGCCGGGGAAGACAAGAAAACCATCGAGATTGAGCTAACCTCGACTAGTAGCGCGGGGGATCAGGCAATCAATGGTGGTCTTACTGATGCACCGCAGTCACAGAAGGATCCCTCGCCGGCCCCCGAGCAATCGGGGCACAACCAGTCGAGTCTGCAACCCGGGCCTTCGACGGCAGCAACTCACGCCCGGGGTTCGCTCTCCAACTCAGGTTCAACAATGCGAACCGTTGGACTTATCGGTGCCGGCACGGGCGTTGCCGTGCTCGCAGCGGGCAGCGCCGCCTATTTCTGGGCGCGCGGGAAGCACAATGACGCGATGGCTGATTGGAACCTGGGCGATAAGGCCTCTGCCCGCAACCTCCAAAGCGAAGCGCACAACATTGTTACACTTGCCAATATCGGACTAGTCAGCGGCGGCGCGCTCGTGGGTCTAGGGGCCGTACTGTACTTGTCAGCGCCCTCGAGCCAGCACAACGCCGTGGCCGCAGCGTCGTCCCTTTCGCTCCGACCGGATTTTCAACGCGGCTATTCGGGGCTGTCTGTTGCTGGTGGCTGGTGATCGCATGACATTTGCCAAACTGGTTTCCGAGTCAGAGTTCCGCAACCCCTTCTCTAGATGGAGACGCTTAATGCCCCATTGCCGACGCAAACTTGGATTTCTCTCGACCGCACTTGCTGTGTCAGTGCAATTGGTTACGGGTTGTAAAATAGGCGACCTTCCCGCGGAGCAAAACACAAGCACGGGGGGAACCAATCCAGGCACGGGGGCAACGCAAACCAACGGCGGTACACCGGGCGTTGGAGGAGCGCAATCCGTCGGCGGGGCGTCGAACGCGGGCGGCACATCCAACAAAGGCGGGTCGCAAGCAATCGGCGGCACGATGGCCACGGGCGGCGTTGGCACTGCGGGCGGCGCGGCCGGCACTGGAGGCCTGGCGAACACAGGTGGAACATCCTCGAGCGGCGGCGAAGCGGCTACAGGTGGAAGTAAGACGCAGAGCACGGCCACCGGCGGGACTGCCGCAACGGGCGGCAGTGGGGCAAACGGCGGTATTTCGGCGGGTGGTGCAGCGAGCAGCGGCGGACCATCGAGCACAGGGGGTAAGTCGAGTAGTGGCGGTACACCAAACACTGCTGGCTCCACGGCAAGCGGCGGCGCCTCGAGCACTGGGGGCATCGCGACGACCGGCGTCACATTGAGCACTGGCGGAGCGTTGGCAACCGGCGGAAGTACCTCGACGAGTCCCGTCGTCTCGTCAGTCGCTTCGGGTTACTTTCACAATTGTGCGTTGATCAACGGCGCGGTCATGTGCTGGGGGTTGGGCAATAACGGACAACTAGGCAATAATTCCACAGACAATAGCCCGTTTGCAGTTCAAGTGCAGGGCCTCACAAATGGCGTTACGGCCATTGCAGGCGGTGGGTACCACACTTGCGCCATCGTCAACGGTGGCGTGAGATGCTGGGGCTACAATAGCCATGGTCAACTCGGTGATGGTACTACGGCGCAGAGTCTAACTCCGGTTCAGGTTCAGGATCTCACGGCGGGCGTTACGCGTATCGCTGCGGGAAACTCCTTCACCTGCGCTATCGTTGACGGTACGGTTCGATGTTGGGGCCAAAACACGAATGGCCAGCTCGGCAATGGCACGACGGTCGATAGCTCCGTTCCCGTTCAAGTTCAGGACCTTACAACTGGAGTGACGGCAATAACTTCTGGCTATAGTCAAAGCTGCGCCCTCGTCAAGGGCGCGGCTAAGTGCTGGGGACAAAACGATATGGGTGAGCTCGGTGACAATTCCTCTGCAAGCAGCCCCATTCCGGTGCAAGTCCTAGGCCTTACTTCGGGCGTTACGACCATCTCCGCCGGGAGCAGCGAACACGCTTGCGCCATCGTTGACGGTGGCGTGCAATGCTGGGGCTACAACAGCAACGGCCAGCTCGGCAACAATGACTCGATGACCGTTAGCGAGGTTCCAGTTCAAGCCCAGGGTCTCACGTCAGGTGCCAGTGCGATTGCCACAGGTGCAATGCACAGCTGTGCATTGGTTAGCGGCAGCTTGCTATGTTGGGGTTACAACAATTATGGCGAAATAGGCGATTATACGACTCAGGACAGTCACATTCCCATTCAAGCCAAAAGTTTCGCGTCCGGGGTGACGGACGTTACGGCGGGCGAGTATCACACATGCGTATTGATCAACGGTGGGGTGCAATGCTGGGGCTACAATGCCAATGGCCAGCTCGGCAACAACTCCACGCAAGACAGCCGGCTTCCAGTGCAGGTCCTGTTTCCTTAGCGAATCAGGAACATCCTGCCCGTTGCAGGAGCGGCCGAAATTTCGTGCGACCGGACGCGCGATTGGCCGCGTAGCGGTCGGGGCCAAAGGCCCATCACTTCAGTGGAATCGCGCTACTAGGGAGCACCCCAAGCCGTGGCGAGTGACGACACGTCCCAGGCAGTGGCGGCCGTTGCCTGGTAGCCGGTGGGTGCACCGGCGGTTACAGTGACAACGCGATTCAGGATGTGGTCCCGCGTGTCGTATTCAGTGGCCTGCTCAGCGATGGTTGCCGAGGTTCCCGTGGCAGTCGTGAGTGAGGCAATATTGAGCCCGCTGCAGCCGAACGACTTCCAACCGACGTAGCTGGCGTCGCCCAGGCTTAGTGGAGCAGTCGTTGTATTCCAAAGGCCAGTGGCAATGGTGCCGGCTCCGGAGAACGTTACATTCAGCAATGCTACCTGGTCGTAGTAGGCGCCGGTTCCAGCGTCACGTCCGAAATACGCGGTGACGTTGGCGTCAACACTAACAGTGGAATTCAATAGCACGTAGCCCTTACCGATGGTGCCGTTAGCGGTAGCCGCAATCGTTGTACCCGTGCGGGCCACGACGAGGCCGTAGCTCGCGGCCGCGCCAGCGAGGTCATTGACGAATCGCATGTCGCAGTTCTCGAACAGCGCCGAGTCCGCCGTGCCCCAAATGAAGTCCACGTTCCCCTCGATGTAGCAGTTGTAAAACCAGTTACGACCCGAGGTCTGAAGGGTATCCTGGTTGCTGGTGAAGGAACAGTTGTGCGCCGCCAAGGTCGTGCCCGTCGCACCGCCGGCAAAATAGAGAGTTTCTGCTTGGCTGACGGCGGAGCGCAATGCCGTATTTTTGAGCGTGATGTTTTCGAGGATCAGATTGGCCCCGGTGAAGTAGAAGCTCGCACGCGTGGCCGTGCTGCCGTTCATGCCGTTGCCGTTGGCCCATTGTATGACGCAGGTATCACCTTTGTTATTGGTAGCGGGTCCCACAATTCTGACGGTCTGCCCAGTGCCAAGGCCGCTCGAGTAGCGAAGCAGCTCATTGTACGTTCCCGCTGCTACGTTGATGGTCACGCTCGTAGCCGTGGAAAGGTCAGCCGTGATGCCGTTGAGCGCGCCCTGAACGGTGCGGTAATTTGCGGTACTACTCTGGGAGCCGTCGACGGTCACGTTGGCGGCATCTAACGCAGGCGCTGCCCTCGTCGTGAAGTTCCAGGTGGCAACGGTGCTCGCATCGGATAAGCCACCGAAAGCGATGCCATTGAGTGTGCCGGTGATCGAGGTCGTTGGAATCACGACGTAGTACGCGGTACCGTAGGCGAGTTTGCCGACGTGAGGCGCAAGGTAGACGGTATTGCCACTGACCCGGACGAGCTGCGACCCGACGGAGATCGACGTCGAAGCGAGAACCTGAGTCTCTCCCGCGAAGGTAATGCTGTCGGTCTCGGTGCCGTCGGCCTTGAAGATTTTGATCGATCCGCCCGCGTTAAGGGTCGGCGCGCTGTCGAAGGTTAGCGCGAGTTCACCATCGGTGTAGGCATTTGTGGCTCCCGGAGCCGGGTAGGCGACCGTTGCGAGCGAGCCGTAAGCATCTGTGGCTGGGTAGTCATTGACGGATACGGTAACGGTCTTGGAGTTCGTCGCGGTGTTGGAGTCGCCCGTGTTGGTGATGGTCAGCGTGGTGACGCCACCCTTGAGTCCCGTTAGGTTAATTGTCGAATTTGTGGTGCCATTGGTGACTGAAGCGTCAACTATGGTGGGATCCGCTGCGACGGCCGTTACTGTGGACACAGCGCCGCCGATGGCTGCCGCGGTGGCGAGCACGGTTGTGGACGCGCCCTTCTTCATGCTGACAGCGACTTGAGAGAGGGTAAGCGATGCCGGAATGTACTGGATCAGGCCTCCGGAATCAGAGTCATAAACCGTTGCGCCGCCTGCATCTTTGATCAGAAGTTTCGTGATTGTGGCCACTACGTTATTGAACGAAATGGCCGGGTAGACCGCGCCGGTGCCATAGACGGTAGTCCCATCCGTCAACGCGCTTGCGGCAACGGTCTGTGAGGTTGCGGTGCCGCCGACCGTTCCCGCGCTCAGGGTCACGTCGCTGCCGGTACGGCTAAACGTCAACTGCAGCGGCGTGCCATTGGTGAATGGGACACTCGGCGCTCCCGACGATATGGTACCTACTCCGCCGACGTAGTAGCCGTTGGTCGAGTTGTTCGCGTTGCGCATCACTACGTATGAATACATATCGGTCGGGTTGAAACCGGTGGTCAGACCAAGGCCGATCCCGCAAGCATTGTTGGACTTAGTCTGCGTAGTAATGGTCACCTGAGCAGTAATGCTAAAGTCGCCGCTCATGGTCGTGGGGAATGCTATGAAACCATTGCTGTTGGTTCCATAGTAGTTAGGCGCCACGTATTTGAATGCATTGCCCGATGAGCTGTAAGCGCTGCTAACGCTAATGATTCCGCCTGCCAGAGTTGCCGTTGTTGTGCCGTTCGCTTGCTTGACGAAGTAGACGTACGGAGCGTTCCCCGCTCCGCCGCTCGCCCCACCAACACCCGTCACTCCGCCGTTCGTCCCACCAGTACCTGCTGCGGCACTAGTTCCGCCAGCCGTTGTCGCGCCTCCCGACGTATTCGCGGCGCCTCCTGTACTCGGACTGCCTCCTGTACTTGGACTGCCTCCTGTGCTCGGACTGCCTCCTGTACTCGGACCGCCGGCACTATTGGTGCCACCGCCGTTCGGCCCTGTGCCACCCGTCGCGGAGCCACCGCCAGCAGATTCGACGTTTGGCTTATCGCCACTGCAGCCCCCAGCGAGGGCTAAGATGGCCACCACAAAGCCTGTCCGTAAGATTGCCGAGCAAATCATGAAGCCTCCAAATTTCGATGCATCAACCTAGACGGGTTCATTTCGGCCGCGAGAGAGAAGTCCGAAATGCACGTACCCCGTCTCCAGGACGTAAGGGCGGTCAAAAAAGGCTCACAATTCCTCGCGCGTCGCCGAATGTTCCGTACGGTCAGACTAATTGAGGGCCTGCGTTGGACCCGGGACTGGTTGAGACGGCGTGGGAGATTCCGCTGACGGTTGAGTTCAAGTCATGCGACTTTGCGTCGTAGCAACCAAACGGCAAATGGCGGTAAAAATCCCAGTGTAGCGGCTGTGGAAGTCAACAGACCGCCAATGACGGCAATCGCAAGCGGTCGCTGCATCTCGCTGCCAGCGCCAATGCCGAGTGCCAACGGGAACAGCCCAGCGAGTGTGGCGACCGTGGTCATGATGACGGGACGAAGCCGACGCTCGCTGGCCCGTGTCACGGCATTAACGACTGGAATACCCAATGCAAGTTGGTTCTCTGCTTCTTCAAGCAGCAATACCCCGTTCTTTACAACGAGACCCACGAGCAAAACGCAGCCCATCAATGAGGAGGCATTGAGCGCAGTCCCCGTGGCTACAAGCGATAAAATTGCTCCAACGATAGCCACCGGCACCATCGCAATGACGAGCAGTGCCAATCTTAGGCGCCGAAACTGTGCGGCGAGGACCGAAAGGACGAGCAGCAGGCCCATACCACCCACGTAGGTCAGCTGCCGTAGCGTGTCGCGCTGGCTTGCAATTTGTCCGCCGAGCACGGCACGATATCCGGCCGGTAGCGCAAGTTGATGGACCGCTCGTTCTACGTCATCCGCCACGGCACCCAGGTCGCGGTGTTCATGATCGCCTGTTACCGCTACGAGCGGCTGCAGGGCTTCATGCAACAACTGGGAGGATGACACCGAGCGATTGATGTCGGCAACGGCGCGAAAGCTGGTGGTGGAATCACGTGCGATGAACGGCAAATCGAGCACATGCGCCGGGTCAAATCGAACGGTATCGGGGTAACGAGCCCGGATGCCAATCAATCGGTCGAAACGTCGAATACCGCCGACGCGAGTGCCTCGCAGTGCCGCCTCTAGCGCTCGGGTTAGCTCGTCAGGCGTGCTGCCGATTCGTGCAATTGCGTCCCTTTGCATGCCGAAATGTAGCTCTGGCACGGGCAGCTCTTGGCCATTGTAGACGTCAACGAGTCCGGGAATCTTGCCGATGCGGTTAGTGAGTTCAGTACCTAGACGGTTAAGCTCGGCGTAGTCTTGACCCAGAAATTTTACCTCAATCGGTCGTGGATTGCCCGCCAGGTCATTGAGCACGTCCTGAAGCACCTGCACNNGCGGACCGGTTGCGTTGACTCCGCAAAGCCAGTCGGACCATGATATCGCCGCGATTGAGTTGCGTAGCGGCCGCAGGTCCCAGCTCTGCGCCCGTGCGTCGCGTAAACGTGCGCACCTCGGGTGTGGCGGCAAGTTCCTTTTCTAGCGCTTGGGCGAACTCGTTGGTTGTGGCAAGCGAGGTGCCAGCGGGTAAGAAATAATCGAGCACGAAAGCGCTCTCGTCGACGCTAGGCAAAAACCCCTTTTTTAGCTGAGGCGTGAGCAATGCGCCCGCCACCAGAAGGGTCAAAAGTGCAAGTGATGCCATGACCGGGCGAGTCAGGATTCGGAGCAGAATTGGTTCATAGAATCGAAAAAGAGTAGAGTTCGACGTCTGCCTTCTGCTCGACAGACTAAAGCCCGATGCAAGTGGAACGAGCACGAGTGCAACACCCAAGGAAATCAAGACGGCAGCCGTCAAGGCGAACGCAAGGGCGCGGAAAAAGTCTCCTACGACTCCCTCGAGGAAGGCCAACGGAATCAACACCACAACGGTGGTAAGCGTGGTGCCAATGACAGCCTTCGACAAATCTGCAGTCCCGGCTATTGACGCTACGCTCGGATTTGCGCCCGCGTCGCGGTGACGCGCAATTGCCTCCACGATCACAATCGCGTCATCGACGACCAATCCAATGGCGACGGCCACCCCACCCAGGGACATTAAGTTGAGCGTTTGGTGGCCCACGTACATGGGCAAGAAGGTTATAGCGAGCGTAAGTGGCACTGCGACTCCCGCTAGGAGTCCCGCGCGCACATCCCGCAAGAATAGCCCAATCACGAGCGCACACAGTACGATTCCGAGCAGGATTGCATCTCTGACACCGGCCATTGATTCGCGAACGAGAAGTCCTTGATCATAGACGGGTTGCACGGTCACCCCGTTTGGGAAGCTCACTGAAAGAGCGTGAACGGCGGCGGTCGCCGCATCGATTACAGCGGGCGTGCTAGCCCCAGGCAATCGGGCGACGCTGATGCTAACCGTTTCTCCCCTGGGGCCACCAATCCGTATCGTCCGATCTTCATGCCCTTCGACGACCTCGGCGATGGCACCAAGGGGAATGCTCGACCCCTCTGGGCTAATGGCAATCGGCATGTCGGATATCTCTTTGAGATTCCTTGGAAGAGCATCGGATATTACTGTCACGAGCTGCCGGCCCTCGTCAAAGCGACCGACCGACGAGAGGCTGAGCCCAACTCGCAGTTTCTCCGCGACTTGTGCAGGACTCAGTCTCAATGCCGCGGTTGCTTCGGGCTTTAGAATGACTTCGACCTCGCGCACGTCACCGCCCAATACCTCGATGCGCCCCACTCCCGGTACGTTCGCTAGCGCTGGTCGCACCACGAATTCGGCGATTTCACGCAGATCTCTCGGGTCGACCGGCCCTGCAACGTTGAACGTGAGAATGGGAAAAGAACCCGTGGTTACCCGCTCGACGATGACTTCGGTTTCCTGTGGCAAAGACGAGCGAACCTCCGCGATTCGGGCTTCCGTCAATTGCAGGGCGCGCCACATGTCCGTGCTTGGGGCGAACTGAAGGGAAATCTCGGTCGCGCCGCGAATCGTTTTCGAGCGAATGCGCTGGACTCCAAGGGTTGACGTCAGCGCTTGTTCAAGTGGGCGCGTAACAGTTGTAATGAACAAGTCAGGGGGCGCGCCGCCTACTCGCGCGACCACCACGATGCGCGGAAACTCTACCTCTGGGTAAATCCCACTAGGTAAACGCAAGGCAGAGCCAATTCCAAGGGCCACGAGGACCAATGTTACAAGCCACACTGCCGCAGAATGGCGCCGAAGAAACTCGAGCGCTTTCATGGCATTTGCCGAATCGGAGTATCGTTTCTTAGGCCTAGAACGTGATCGACGGCTACCCACTCAGAGTCTTCGATTCCGCTTAGCACTTCGACTTTCTGTTCATTGTAAACACCTGCCTGCAGCGTTCGAACCTGTGCAGTGCTCTCCTTGCAGATAACGACTTCCAGTCCGTCGCTCATCGCCCCTCTCAGTGCGGTCGCGGGTATTAGCCGTGCACCTTGGTGGCGCTGCACCAATATTTGCATTAGACCATAGGCGCCGACAGGGCCCGACGTTGATTCTTTGCTAAGTGCAATTCGCACGGACCCGAGCCCAGTAGCCGAATCGATGGCGCTCGGAAGAGCGCGAACGACTCCAACGAGTTTGTCGCTCGTACCGATCAGCAACCCCGCTGCAGATTGCCCTGGACGCACGCGCGCGAGGTCCATTTGCGTCGCGGCGCCCACGAATTCAAGGGTTCCAGAAGACGCGAGTTCGAGTATTGGAGTAGCAGCCGAGCCATCCACAATGGCGCCCGGTCCTCGCAGTACGCGCGTAACAATTCCCGCAAGACTCGATCGCACCTGGACGCGACCCAATGTTCGTTTGGCTAGGTCCGCGGCCGCCGTCGTAGCTGCCACTCCTGCCCGCGCGGATTCCGCCTTGGCTTGTGCGTCTTCGAGCTCTTGACGGGCCGCGATACCGCGATCGACGAGCGCGTGCGTGCGATCGAGCAACGCGTTGGCATTGGTCATTGCGGCCTTGGTTTGAGCAACAGCGGCCTCTGCTTGCTCAAGTGCATCCCGGGCCGCCATGTCATCTACTATGGCGACGATGTCGCCCGGAGCCGTGCGTTGGCCTTCGTGAGCCAGCAGCTTTACGACTCGACCTGCGACTTGCGAGGCTACCAGCAGGGTGCCTCCTGGAGGCGGCTCGAGCCTGCCGCGGAGCGACAGTGTGTCGTCGATATTGCCTCGTTCGGGATGAACACAGCGAACCTGAACCGGCGGTGAAACTGGATCAGGTGGTTCACGATGGCACCCGTTAATCACTATCAGCAAACAAAGAATTGGTCCCTTCACTTGACACCCATAGCGTGCTCGACATCGATCCATGCGTTTGCGCGAGCCGCACTTGCGTCAAGCCAAGATAATTCGACATCTATGAGAGTTCGGTCTGCGTCGAGCACGGCCTCGAGGGAGGCTCGACCCAACGTATACGATTCTTCGGTAGAGCGAGCGGCAGCTTTGGCCGCCGGGATACCTGCCTGCTCCAGTGTGAGTTTGCTTGCCGTGGTCGCTTCGAACGTTCGGTACGCTACGATGAGATCTGCGCCTAGCGCCGTCATCTGATAGTGCGCGCGGAGCTCAGCTGCGGCGGCCGAGCGGTCTTCACGTTGAATGAATGGTGCCCGCTGCGTAAATAGTGGCAGTTCGATTCCCAACTGAGCTCGGTAGTTCGTGGCCGGAAGCGTGGGGTCCATGGCATCCATGCCCACGTCCAATGTAAGCGCGGGACGGACCAAAGCACGCTCACGATCGGCTCGCGCTTGGGCGGCGCGAGCTGCTGCTTTCTCCCGCGCTACAGCGGGGCCTTGTCCGACGTGATCGAGCAAACTCAGTAGCGGCGGCGGATTCTCGGGAACGATGGGGTCCCCCTCCGTCCGCAATTCTGACGCATCACTCGAGCCGATCCAGCGTCCGAGATCGGCCGCGGCCGCGCGCACTAACTGAGCGGATTGTACAGCTTCCGCATGCGCGCGCAGTTTGAGTGCATTCGAGCGTATTCTTTCGACTTCAGGTGCGCCGCCGAGCTGTACGCGGGCAGTAACAGCCTCCTCGAGTCGTGCGACAAGCGTTTCTGCCTTGGCTCGCGCTTCAGCGGTTCTCTCCGCCAACCAGAGGGCCACGAACGAGCGCGCCGCCGCCGCCCGGCTATCGCTTTGGACCGCGTCGGTGCCGATGTGCGCGGATTCTAATCCCGCCTGACTGGCTCGAACCGCCGCGCCGCGCTGGCCGAGAATGACCAGCGGCACGGACACACCGACCGAGACTTTGGCGGCCTGTGTGGAGGTACCACCGAAAAATGTCGGATTGGGAAGCACCCCGGCTATCCCAACCTCGGAGGCAATTACCCCTTCCTCGGCGCGCGCTACCCGCATTGTCGGCGAAACGCGGGCCGCAAGGGTGAGGACTTGCGTGTAGCTGATTTGCCTATGTTCCTGGGCAAAGGCGCCCCAGGCCGAGAACGCAACAATCAATGCCAAGACGCCGGTTGACCGCATGCGGGCACTCTAGCGGATTTTGATATTGGGGGCTAAACACAACTAGGAGTGAATGATGGAATGCCACTTAACCACTCGCATCAATAGTCCGTATTGAACGGATCCAGGGATTCAATATCGCAGCCCGAAGGCGATTTCCCCCAATCGAGTCACCGATGCCGATAGAGCGCCCCTCCTCTGGTTACCCTGAAGCCGAATCAGGCTCGGGGCACTTACACAGCGGTAAGTTTGCGGCCAATCGAGAATCTTTGCAGTCCGATTCGGAAGCGCTTGTCTCTCGCGACTCGTCGGTGTCCTTTCACGAGATTATGTTCGATAAGCACCCGCAACCCATGTGGGTGTATGACGCTGATACTTTCCAATTCTTGAGCGTCAACGACTCAGCGCTAGAGTGCTACGGCTATACGAAGTCCGAGTTTCTTACGATGACTGTCGGTGACATTCACCGCAACGAGGAACTCGGTCAGAACATCTGCCTTAGACACCGCAAGAAAGACGGAACCGAAATATTCGTCGAGGTCGCCGCACGCGAAGTTGAATTCCGTCAACATCGGGCGGTCTTGGCGCTCTTGACCGATGTCACGCAGCGTCGCGAAGCTGAGAAGGCGAACCAGAGATTGGTGACCGCCATCGAGCAGACCGCCGAATGCATAATGATGTCCGATCCGCATGGGTTGCTCGTTTACGTGAACCCTGCATTCGAAAGAATCACCGGCTATACGCGAGATGAAGTCATCGGTCAGAGCGTACGCATCTTCAAGAGTGGGCAGCATGATGCCGAATTCTATCGTAAAATGTGGGAAACGATCGCAGGAGGCCAAGTGTGGTCCGGGCAAGTCATCAACAGGAAAAAGGATGGCAGCCTTTACTGCGAGGAGATGACGATATCGCCCATCTGCGATTCGAATGGGCAGATCTTGAACTACGTTGCAGTCAAGCGAGACGTCACGCGAGAATTGGCCCTCGAAGAACAGCTTCGACAATCGCAAAAAATGGAAGCAATTGGGCAATTGGCAGGCGGCATAGCCCACGATTTCAATAACTTGCTAACGATCGTTCAGGGCAACGCTGCCCTGTTGCTCGAAGACCCAAAGCTTGACCCTTTCTGCGAGGAACTCGTCAAAGACATTGCTGGGGCCGTGGAACGCGCGACTGGACTCACGCGACAGTTATTGGTCGTCAGCCGTAAGCAGGCTATCCAACCCGTTGAGGTCAACCTCAACGAGATAGTCGAAAGCCTTGCGAATATGATGAGACGATTGCTCGGTGAAACCACAATGCTGCGCTGCGTATACTACCCTGATTTGCCGTTGATACACGCGGATCGCGGCATGCTTCAGCAGGTCCTACTCAACCTGAGTTTGAATGCCAGGGATTCCATGCCCAACGGCGGACAATTGGAGATTGGAACATCCGTAAAGACCGTAAATGCGCGGCAAGCTGGAAGCAACTCCGGTGCTAGCCTCGGCCGCTTCGTGTGTCTGCGAGTAAGCGATACCGGGCACGGTATCGAAGC
>PMCK01000093.1 GCA_003154095.1 Myxococcales bacterium
AGGCCTCGAGGTGCCGTTGGTATCGACGATTCCCGTGCGCGACGTTGCTCAGGGGCTTGCGCGGCTTCAAAGAAGTGGTGGCAGAATTGCCGTCCGTGTTGCCGACGGATTCTGAGGCGGGGCGCATGTTGTCGGCGAAGGCACCGTATTGACCGCGCGGGCGAACCCATGACCCAAGATCCGTTGGTGCGGGGCGCGAATTCTTGGTAGAGTATTGCTCTAATGAAGTACTTTGCATCCATTCTCACGGTCGCTTCGTGGCTGGCTATGGTCCAAGGCGGGGCGGCGCAAACGCAGCGTGCACTGCTGAACTCTGCCTCAGACAGCCAGGCCAATGAACTTGCTGAAACGGGCAAGGATGAGACTACGCCCGGAGCCGGCGAACGGAAGGACGAACAGCCTAGTGGGGAATGTCGCAAGAGCAGCGCAGCTCTTTCTCTGTCAGTCGATCGTAAGACGGTGAGTCTGGAAGAGGGGCGCCTGCAGGCGAAGATGGACGGCCCGATTTGCACCCTGGTGATGCAGATCACCCGCAAAGACGGGCCGGTTATTGAAAAGTCGTTTCAATACACAGAGGCGGAGCAGGAGCTGCGTTGGAATCCGCTGCCTCGAGACCAAATCGAGAAGATCGAGATTCGCATCACCGCCAAGAACAACGCGTATCAAGCGGTTACGCTTACTCCCTGGTTCGTCAAGATAGATCACAAGGAAGTGAAGTTCGACACCAACAAGGCCGTCATTCGAGATTCAGAGGTTGCGTCACTCAAGGATAGCTTGACCAAAATCGAGGAAGTCCTACACAAAGTCGCAGGTAAGGGTCTCGGCACCATTACCTTGTTCATCGCCGGGCACACCGATACCCGGGGCAGCAATGAGCACAACATGACCTTGTCTCGCAACCGCGCGGAGGCCATCGCGGACTGGTTCCTCAAGCAAGGCATATGCATTCCCATCGCCTTCGAAGGATTCGGTGAGACAGCTCTGAAGAAGGTAACGGCGGATGAAGTCGACGAGCAGGCTAACCGACGGGCGGACTACATACTTTCCGTGGAGCCCCCGGTAATCAAAAAGGGCGCTACCCCTGCCTGGAAGTTAATGTCGAAGGGTTGCCCCTAAACCCAATCTGCCTGGGCGCGTTTCCTACGGAGGTCGGGAACTTTGGCACCCGAGTGCAGTCGAACACAAGATGCGGCTTTTTGCGCTCATCTTGCTCGCGACGGTCTCTTGCAGTAATCCACCCATCAGATCCGCAACGCCGTCCGTGACGGCAACGACGTCGCATCCAAATCCGCCGGTCAACCCCGAGCGACGGATGCCATCGGAGCGTGCAGCCCGCCAGGTTGCGTCACCCGAGCCCACTCCGAGTCGTCTCGAGGAAACGGGAAACCCAAGTCGGGGACCCGAGCTCTTGCAGGAACGGCTCCGGTATTGTGACCTAGACGGGATCCCAGCGGAGAGTAGTGGCCGTGGAGGCGCTCGGGTGCGGGTGCAAAAATTCGAAAGCACGCCTCCCGGTGCAGGTGGCGAGGGTTGGATCATTCACGCTCAGCGGAGTCTCGGTGCCACGCAATGGCAAGCGGCCATGCTGAGAGTTGAAAGAGCGCTCGTGTGGGAGCGCAAGGGCTCTGCATACGAGTTGCTCCTGCTTCAGGGCCTGCAAACGGGGCGAGCGTTGATACTCAAAGCCGGCTTGCCGAGTAATTCTGCCGAATTGCGTGCGGTAAGCTACACCGATTCAGGACCGCCTTTCCAGTTCGAATGGAGCCAATTGCGCGCCCAAGTGCAATCATCGCGCAATGCCTCGGACTTCGTCGGGGATGGTTGGCTGCTCGTACGAGTCCGCGGCCGTTGCAACTTCGAGCGCCAGGGCGTGCGAGAGGACGCCATCTGCAGCGTCATCAAGACGACCGTGCGGGACTGACACTTACCGCGCTGAAGAAACAACGCCCGCCGGCAATCGTGACGAAGAAAGAGTCGCGTGATAGGCAACTCAATCAATCGTGTGTCTGAGTCGGAACGGGCGCTGCGTTGTCGTCCCAGACATTGCCAGATTGGGTGAGAGTGGTCTGTGTGCTCTTGAGGATGGGGCAGTCATAGAACGAGTTTCGACCGAAACGATTGTTCGTTGCGGTAAGGGCTAGGCTTGCCCCGCCTTTGTGCGAAAAGTTGAAGGTGCAGCCTCCGCCATCGGCCCAGTTGCCGTCGATGACGGCTCCAAAATCCTGCGTGACTTGGATTGCGGCATTCTGATCAGTACTCGCCACCAACTGATTGTTTGTAATACGGATCGTCGAACCCGACAAGACTTGGATGGCGTCGTTGTGGGTCGCGCCACCGCCTTGGTTGGGATCGGATGCGAAAGAAGCAAGGTCGTGTATGTAACAGCACTCGACCGTGCTGTCTGAACCGACTTTCATTCCGTCAACGCCACCGTGAATGTTGGAGCGCCGTACCGTGAAGTTAGAACCAGCAACACCGTCGAGGTAAGCCGATGGGTAAGCAAGCGCGACTTCCGTGTCTTCGATGAGGATGTCGGTTCCCGAAGCGACGCGAATGCCGTCTCCGTTGGCTGTCGCCACTCCGCCGCGCACGATGGATCGCGTGATTTTCACGTGGCTTGCCTTCACCACGACAAAGCCGTGTATGTCCTGGGCGTCGATAACCGTGCCGTCCTGGGTGATGGTAATGTCCTGATTTACGACCGTGAGCGCAACACCGGGCGGCACGCCGGTGTTTGTCGCATCAGGCCGCACGCCAGGACACGCGGGCGATGTCCCTGAGTTGGTGCCACCCGTGGCTGCATTTCCACCAGTTGCGCCTCCATTCGCGTTGCCACCGCTGGCTTTGTTGCTGCCAGGTCCCGATGTTCCTCCTGAGTTTTTGGCGCCGCCAGTTCCCGCTGCCCCACCAGCGGCAGTACCGCCCAAAGTACCGGTGCCGCCTGATGCGAGTGAACCGCCTGTTGCGGTGCCACCACCTACGCCGCCGCTTGCGCCATTGCTAGATCCCGAACAACTGGGTATTGCTGCAATGGCAAGCGTCATCAGTGCGAGAACCGTGAACGGTGATGGGACATGTCGCATGTTTGTTCCCCTTCGAGCACAAGGTGGATGCGAGTGGACCATTCCGTAGCACGCGGCGTGCACCTTTGATGAAGTATACTGGCGTAGCTACCAGGAGGCCTCATGCGTGTTCTAGCACTTCTCTGCGGGTTTGCCGTTTTTTCTTTTGCCACAGCGGCACTGGGGGCGACATTGCAAGTGGGACCCGGTCAAACTTACGCGAAGCCCTGCGCAGCATTCGCAGCTGCCAAGCAGGGTGATACTGTCGAAATCAGTGCCACCGGAAACGGCACCTACGACGGCGACGTCTGTGCAATCGCGGCGAGTAATCTCACGATTCGCGGAATCGGCGGGCGGGCGCACATCGACGCAATGGGAATGAGCGCGCAGGGCAAAGCAATTTGGGTCGTCCAAGGCCAAAATACGACGATTGAGAACATCGAGTTCTCGGGGGCGACTGTCACCGACATGAATGGCGCCGGTATCCGCCAGGAAGGTGCAAACCTTACGGTGCGCAATTGTTACTTTCACGACAACGAAGACGGGATCCTGACCGGAGCCGATCCCACGAGTGAGATTGTAATCGAGTCTTCCGAATTCGCCCGCAACGGCGCCGGCGACGGTTATTCGCACAATATGTATATCGGCCATATCAAGAAGTTCACCTTGCGCTACAGCTATTCGCATTCGGCCAAGGTCGGTCATCTCGTAAAATCTCGCGCTGAGGAGAACGACATTCTTTACAATCGGCTCACGGGCGAGTCCGACGGCACCGAGAGTTACGAGATCAACTTGCCGAACGCGGGCACCTCNNATGCTCGACTACGGTAGCGAAGGCGTCTCGAATGCGGGTAGCGATCTGTACGTCGTCAACAATACGTTCGTCAACGAGCGCACGGCTGGGGCTACCTTCGTCAGCGTGAGCACTGGAGTT
>PMCK01000297.1 GCA_003154095.1 Myxococcales bacterium
GCTGGATGGGAGGTTCCCGCGTGCTAGAAGTTAGTGGCAATGCGGAGGATGTTGAAGCAGGTTGCATTTGGTCTTGCTACGTACGTTCCTGGTGTCGTCCCCCTCTGGCAGCGGGCCCTCTATCGCTTCCAGTTCCCTGGCGCGATGTCAGCTCGCTACTGCTATTCAGTTTGGCTTCGACATTTGGTGATCGCCCACCAGAACGGTCTTGGCACTCAGCCAAACGTGGTCGCGGAGCTCGGGCCGGGCAATTCACTCGGCGTCGGTGCGGCGGCCTTGATCTCAGGTTCGCGTCAGTACGTCGGCCTCGACATTGTGCAGTACGCATCCGATGAGCGCACTCTCACCGTATTCGATGAGCTAGTAAGACTCTTTCGAGCAAAGGCGGATATACCCGGAGTGGACGAGTTCCCGGAGGTGAAGCCGTACCTGGACAACTACGCTTTTCCTTTTCACATCCTCACCAACGAACGGCTCGCAGCAGCGCTAAAGGAGGATCGCATCGCCTCCCTGCGCGACGCCCTTGCGACACTGAACGCGAAAAGCGGTCCGGAAGCACCCTTCCGCTACCTTGTGCCTTGGGACGACGATGCCTGCCTCGAGACGGAGAGCGCAGACATGATCCTGTCTCAGGCCGTGCTTGAGCACGTCGATCAGTTGGCGTCCACCTATCGTTCGATGCACCGAATGCTCAAGCCAGACGGGTTCTTGTCTCATCAGATCGACTATCGTGCTCACGGGACGGCATCGAAGTGGAACGGGCATTGGGCTTATGCAGATCTCACTTGGAAGGTTATTCGTGGCGGGCAAACATACGTGATCAACCGGCAACCTCACTCGGCGCACATTTCGCAATTGGCCGCGAGCGGATTCGACGTGTTGACAGAGAAGAAGGTCCGCAACATAGATGGAATTCCACGATCCAAACTTGCCACAAGATTTGCTGGCATCAGTGACGATGACCTCACGTGTCAAGGATGCTTCATTCAGGCCACCAAGACCAAGAAGGCGGAATCGCACTAGCAAGGGAACGGCGCAGGCCCGTGAGCACGCGCGTCGCGATAAAGCGTATCCGCCACCCGTGGTCAACTGGTCATAGACGAGATGGTGAATACGTGAAATGCTTCCGGAATGTCACCAACGACTGTTGCTCTGCAGTTTACTTACTGCCAAGCGCAACGATGTGAGGAGTCCCGTCTCAGGCACACTGATGCTCACAAAAATGACAGGCGGCGACTGCATGGAATGCTGCATGGCGCAGCTGCTGGTATTGTGCCTCAGCGTGGCCCATATGCAGCGCAGCCAGTTAAGCAATATCGTCATGCCGTTGATCTGTACGCTAGTTTCCGTGGGAGGCGCCAACAGTCGTGATTGCTGGGTACTTGGCCACCATTAGCCGCCTTTGCCGGGGCGGTATTAAACGCGCCGACGCAATGCTCAGGTTCACGTTACAGGGGTTCTCGGATGCCTGAACTCGAAAACGCGGCAATCACGCAAGAAAAAAGGGCGCGACATGTCTCGATGTATCACTTGCTCGCGACGGTGGCGGCTGTTGCCTGCCTGTTAACAATTGTGGACGGCGTGATTCCCCAATTCCAGATGCACGCATTCGGCGGCCACATGCCGATCGGTAACGTTCTGGCGAAGATCGTTCTGTTGTTTAGTTTGGCCTTGGGTGTGCTCTTACGGCCCAGGATCACACTTCGCGGACTCCCGATATCGGCATGGAAAGTTTGCGTCGCTTTTCTTGCGCTCGAAATAGGATATCTCGTATTTGGGCGCGACATGACGCTGGGCGACGTTCTGCAATCCTACAACGCGTACTATCTCCTGCCGTTGATTGGTCCAGCTGTTTTGCCATTTCGCGGCGCCGTTTCAGAGCGGGTACTATTACGTTGCATCATATCGCTGTTCTTGGTGTCTGCAGCCATTGGATTCGCTCAGTATTTCACAAGGCAGCCCTTGCTATACACTCAAAGTGCTGACGGTGCCTTCACAGTCTGGAGCTACCAATTCTTCGATAGCGTCAGGGCGTTTGGGTTGTTCTCGACCGCCATGAATTTTGGCCTTTTCTGCTCTCTTTGTGGTGCTCTCGGTATAGCTCTGTGTGCAGAGCACCCCGTGCGGGGTATATCACTTACCCTGCTCTCGGCCTTCAGTTGTTATACCACACTCGTTCGAACTTGTTATCTAATGTTCTTTTGCGCCTGCACATACGCTGCGCTAATCACCTTCGGCAGGAAAGCGAATCGAGGGTTGTGGCAGCCGCTACTCTACTTTGGACTTGGAATCGCAACCATACTCTACGGAGCGAGGTCAATGGGCAGTGATTCCTCGGATGGACTGGAAAATGCAACGTCCCTCATTGATCGCCTTATCGAGTGGACTTACTACACTCAGCTCTTTGTACGCTCCTCTCCAGCAGCTCAACTGTTCGGGCTAGGACTGGTACAAAATGACAAGGTGAGCCTAGCTCAGTCAACTCCAGCGGCAATCGACAACTTGCCACTAGCCCTCACGATGCATATCGGGCTTATCGGCCTAGTCGTATTTAGCGTACTTCTCGTCAGAATGTGGCTCTCCCTGCGCCGCGCAGCACTGACCGATCGACAACCGTTCATTGTTGCCGCAGCTAGCTTACTTGCAACCCTTGGATGCTCGGGTACTTTCAATATGATGCTGTCCCCGTTCGGAGCTGTCTTTGCTCTTTCAATTCTTTGCGAAAGAAGGGCACACGAATGCAGCGTTTCTGGAGCGGCAGGCATCAAGATGCCGGAGCGGTCGCCCCTCGCTGCGGCAGCGAGACCATCATCGTGACGTCCCCACAAAACAACCGATGAGGGCGCGTGAATCACGTCCGTCCGCTTGCGCGCTTGCGCAGCCAGCGCGGACGACTAAAAATCGCTGACTATGGGGTGCCACCATTAAGTCTAGCTATTACGTATGGAAGCATTGCCTGTAGACATCAAGGTACAAGCGACTGACGGTAGCAATGTCGAAGCTATCGCTGAGATACGTAGTGCGCATGTCTCCCCGACTGCGTGCGCTTTCGACATGTGCTGCGGCCAGCTCTAATTGGGATTCAAGAGCGCGGCTGTCCCCACTCCCAAAGTAAAATAGGGGGGCACGAATATCCGCTCCAAGCTCGCGGTGGGGCTCTATGTCACTAAGTATGCAAGGCAAACCCGCAGCGAGGGCTTCCAGCACCGAATTCGGCATACCTTCCCACCGGGACGGGAGGACAAATATGTCCGCCATTTGGAGGTACTCCGTAACCGGATTGATAGGCGGTCGAACCTCAATATGGTCCGAATACTGGTTTGCGATGTTGACGATTTGAGATTCGATAGTGTCAGCTTGCAGATGACCCGAGCCGACAAGACAAAGTTTGAATTGGGACCTATTAGAAACGTTCTTAGCTAAGAACGATTGAAACGCGGTTAGAAGCAGATCGATTCCTTTGCGCCAAACAAACCTACCCGTAAAGAGGAAAACAATATCGGACTCTCGAAAACCATGCTGCCGTCGAAGTTGCTGCCGACTTAGCTCGCTTACCGGCGAGTATGCGGCACGGTCGACTCCATTGGGTACGACGATGGGCGAGACGACACCTGCATGGATCAACTCTTCGCGGCCTTCTTCATTGAGGGCGATGATTTGTGCGTTCCTCGAAATAAATCCCATTCGGAACTTACGGAACCGCTTGAGAGCAGACCCCACTATCATACCCCGCCGCTTGCGGTCACCGAAGGCTCGTCCAAAATCTCCGTTAGTGGACAACTTGAGCAGGACGGGCCTGCGCGTGATTTTGCCGGCCAAGGTAACCACGAAACCACAAATGCTGTCCGCAGTGTGGCAATGGACGATGTCGTAGTCCCGAGCGCCGGTAAGCAAGCATAGAAAGGTGCTCAAGTAGAAGGAGTAACTACCAATTCGGCCGAGACCAGGAAAGCCCAGACGCCTTACCTGTACTCCATCAATCAAATCATTTCTGGCGAGCCCGGACTCGAGACGACAAGTCAGCAGAAAGGGAATCTCCACGGAGCCAGTCGCCAGCAGACTCTTGTTCAGCGAGCGACATTGGTTCTCCGCGCCGCCAAAGATCGGTGCATAACGGGGTATCACCACCGCCAACCGGATAGTCCTAGTTCTCAACTCCACGCTTGCAACACCCCATTCTCGCGAGACTCCGATACAGTAACGCGTTATTCGTTTGCACGAAGCAGCGCAAACGCGCTCCAATTGTTCTCATCGGGTTGATGCTCGCTCATCCACGCACGCAGCGCTAAGCATTTGAAGCCAGTATCCCTGCCAATTTCGCCGACATCATTCGGCATCAGGTATCTCATTGGATGAACCTCCTCGACTCGCCCTCGGGTCCCCGTCATCTTGTCGGTTACCTCAAAATCATAGTGCACGTCGACGACTTGCTGGTCTTCCCTAACCGTGGGGGTCGCCGTGCGCCTCACGTGGAATCGTGCGCTTTCCACGACGCGTTCGCGCCGCTCGGGCTTCTGGGCCAAGACCGCCGGTCCGTACCAAAAATCGAAGAGAAAGAGTCCACCCTGATCAAGATGTTGCCGGGCGCGCGTCATCGCAGCTTGGAGCTCGCCCGGGCCAGCCTGATAGCTCATAACGTGGAATAGTGATATCACGGCATCGAATTTTCGGCCGAGGTCGAAGTTTCGGGCGTCACCGAGCTGGAACGAGGCAATCGCTGGATCTTCGGAGACCTCAGACAGACGCTCGCGTGCTCGGGTGAGCATCCTCGGACTACGGTCTATGCCAAACACGCGCCATCCAGCGTCAACGAACCAGCACGCATGCGCGCCCGTTCCGCATCCAATCTCGAGCATGCGCCGACCTTCCCCACCCTCGGTGCAAAGAACATTGGACACGAACGCGGCCTCGCCGCGGTAGTCTTTTTCCTCGTAAAAGAGGTCATACCACTCCGCATAGTCCTCAAACACCGTCATCCCAACACCTTCCAGACTCGCTCGGCGACGCGATCGATTTGGTCCTCTGTCAGCGCCAGCCCGCTTGGCAAATAGAATCCGTACCTATAGAGGTGCTCGGCAACTGGGTAACGCTCTCCCTCAAACAGACCCCGCGCTTGAAGCACCGGCTGCAGGTGCATGGGGCAGAAGAATGGTCGGGTGCCCACGCCCTGCTCGGCGAGACGACGCATAGCCTGGATCGCGTCAGTATCGCGTTTCCCGTCTAGCACAATCCCATAAACCCAATAAACGTTCTCCGCGTAGTCGGTAACCGCTAGCGGTAGTCGGGCACCCGGCAGACCATGGAGCAGTCGGTCGTAGCGGGTGCCCATGCGGCGCTTGCGGGCAATGGAAGTATCAAGACGCTCGAGCTGGGCAAGTGCTACCGCTGCTTGCAGGTTGGTCAGGCGAAGGTTCCACCCCAGGCGCTCATGAACAAATCGCCGTTGGGGTTGGAAGCACAGATTGCGCAGAGATCGGCAGTCATTAGCCAGGCTGTCGTCGTTGGTCACGATCAAGCCACCTTCACCACTGGTAACGTGCTTGTTGGCATACAGGCTGAAGGTTGAGATATCACCGAACGTCCCACAAGGCCGCCCTCGGTACGTCTGGCCAAGCATCTCGGCTGCGTCTTCGATCACGCGCAGCCCGTGACGCGTTGCGAGATCCAGAATGGAATCCAGATCAGCAGGTAACCCGTATATGTGCACGACCATGATCGCACGCGTGCGCGGCGTGATCTTGGCCTCGATGGCCCCGACGTCCATGTTCCAAGTGATGGGGTCGCTATCTATCAGCACCGGCGTTGCACCAGCACGAACGATCTGGCCGATGCACGAGATTATGGTGAAAGCCGGCATGATAATTTCATCGCCGGGACCGAGGCCCAGCGCCTCGACACTGGCATCCAGAGCGGCGGTGCCGTTTGTCACCGCGATCGCGTGACGGCGGTCTACGCGCGCTGCAAAGCTCGTCTCCAACTTTTCGACGAATGGTCCTTCGGAGGAGATCCATCCACTGTCAATGCACTCAGTAACGTATTTCTTCTCGTTGCCATCGAGCAAAGGCACGTTGACTGCAATGAACTCGCCCGTCGACACAGGTTACTCTCCGACGATTCTGAGCTGCACCGGAACTGCAGGCTCGAAGCGCGTCTTGTCGGCATCACCGGAGTAAGGCCCCTGTTTGACCTCGACGAGTTCGCTGGGTTCTAACATCTCGAAGCCGTGTCCCCCTCTCGCGAGCAGAATGATATCGCCCGACGTCAGCACTCGGCTTTCGAGGTAATTGTGGTCGTCGTCATAGAAGTCCACGCGAACGCGACCGGACCTCAAGAAGAGGACCTCGTTCGTCAGGGTCACCTCGCGGAGGATCTCGTTGTGCACATGCGGAGGAATGACGTGGCCTGCAGGTCGGCGCATATAACCGAGCTGTTGCGAGAAGTCGCCGGGCGTGAAAAACACGATCCCATCCGCCTGGTAGTTGGCGCGCAGAATGACGGCAAGTAGCTTCTCGGCACAAACGATTCTCTCGAGCATCTTAAGTCCTCAAAGGTAGGGAATAATACCGCTGCCGCGATCAGATATCGCTTGGAAACGCGGGGGATGCAGCATATCGCGCGATGTGCCCAGCCGCCAGAATGATCTACCTGTAGCGAGTCGTCCAACAACGACCGAGTCGAACTCCGGCCTTGGAGATGGAAGGCGCAAGAAGTGCGATGCGGCCCCGTAGTTTCGTAAGCGTCCAACCAACGGCATGCGAGAAACAGCGCACTTTCCATGGAACGAGAAGGTCCGGTCATCGGACGTGTGCCACCCACGGTGCGCCGACCTTGTGCTTCCCTATGCTGAGCGACTCCCAACTTTGTCCAGCACGATTACTGCCAGTGTCTTCAGCTCCGTCGATCGCACGATCATGAGTGTCCCGCCGTACGCGGCAAGCCCGCCCGCACCGCCAAAGACCATCTGTGCCCAGACATTCGCGACCAATCGGCTAATACCCCAGGCGGCGCAGCCTCCCACCACTGCGGCCAGCCCCGTCTTCACGAAGGATACCATCAAGGCGGTGCCCCTCGGCTTGCCCGTCATGGCACGAATTACCACCGTGTTCACGATGACATCGAGGTTGAAGAGTACCACGCACGCTAGCGCGATGCCGAGAGCGCCCCAATGACGTGCGAAAAGCGGCGCATAGCCGAAGTAGGTCAGTGTGCTTACGCCCCCCATCACGGCGATCAACCGCGTCCGCTTGAGGGCGTAGAAGGTCCGACCGGTGATGCTGCCCAGCGACATTCCGATCAGCGAGAGGAGGTACGCTTGGAGAAGCCGTGAGACGGCCGCCGCATCCGCCTGGCTGAATGCGCCTCGCCGGAAAAGGACCACCGTGATCGGGAGCGCCAGGGCGAATCCGATCGCGACAACCGGAGCAATTCCGAGCCACATCATGCGAAAGCCCTGAGACACGGCCCGTCGCAGACCCGCCATGTCATTCTTGGCGACGGTCGAGGCCATGGTGGGGAAGATCACGGTCCCCATTCCGGTGCTGATTAAGGCCGCGAGTAGCACGACAATCTTGTACGCGTAGCCCAACTGTGAGATGGTCCCAGCCCCCATATCGGACGCCAAGTATCTCTCGAGTACTGGCGTGAACCTCGCTACGAGCGACGAGCAGATCAATGGCCACAACAGCGAGACAATGCGCCGCAGCCCCGGGTCTCCCCAGTCGATCCTAGGGTGAAACCTGCCGGAGAGGACTGGCGTCAGCAGCACGACCTGCAGAACCAGGCTGAGGAGAAGGGATACGGCGAGGCTCTCTATGCCGAGCGTGGTACGGGTGAGGATCAGGATCAGTACGAGATTCGCTGCCGATCCGAGCGCGGCTACGATTGCTGGCCAGGTGAAGCGGTTCTTGGCTTGATATAGGCTGCTCAAAAGGTTGACTGCGCCGGTCAGGAGCACCGTCGGCCAGAGAACAACTGCTATCTTCGCGGCCAGGCTTAGTGAGTCCGAAGAGCTGCCCGGAGCGACCAACCGCACATGGAATTTCGCGGAAAGCATCCCCATGAGTGCGAGCAACGCGAGCAGCAGCATACACAGCGTGATCACGCTGTTCGCCGTCTTCCAGGCATCAGACTCATGTCCCGCTACCGAGTATTCGACGAATGTGGGAATCAGAACAAAGCTCAGCGCCGTCATGAGCACGGCGATCACGAACTGTGGCAGAGTAGTGGCTATCAGATAGGAGTCGAGATCGGCACCTGCACCGAACGCAGCGGCTATGACCATCTGCGTTACGGCTCCGACCACTTGCCCGAGCGCCACGCAGAGCGTTACGACCAGCGCTGGGCGCAACAGGCTTCGGTTCGAGCTAACGGGGCGTTCGGCGAGCCGCCCATCGGGATGCACGGTGCTAGACTCCCATTGACTGCCGGCAATAGCGGGCAAACGTTCTCTTGCAACGCCGCGCCAATTCGATTGCATAGTCGAAAGCGGGCTCCCAGACGAACACAGCGTGCGGTAGGCCGAGAGCGCTATGATACTTGCCGTACACTTCACGAAATCGCGGATTGCTGGGCCCGTTGTGAACGTAGAAGCTCCCGCGCGGGAACGACGTGAAGAGTCGCCCCCGTCTGAGATCGTAGGTCCTAGTGCCGGGCTTGAAGAATAGGTAGCCCCACATGTATTCGGCGAAGACTGCCCAGTCGTACGTATTGTCGCAGGACTCCATTAGCCTCCCAATGAACGACTGGGCAGACGGGCGTCGAATCTCAGCGCTGCGAATGATGAAGTTGCCACCGTTCGGGGCGATGTAGCAGGAACCACCGAGTTTGAACCAACACGGGTTGAGGCGGTCACAAAACAGTACGTCAAGGCGCAGGCCTTCCGCTAGCCGTTCAATATTGTCGAGATCGAACACTGCGCCATCGGGGACCACATCCCCCTTCACGTCGCCGTGAGGGTAGCGGCTGTAGCTTGAGCCTGTGTCGAGGTAGTGCTCCTGCATTTGAAAGATGAACTCGTGACTAAGGTTGTCATCCAGCGTGCCAACGTTACCCGTAAAGTACTCGGCGCGAGCTAACTCGGCCAAGCCACGGTTCACCCGAACGAGATAGCGGGACTCGATTCCGGTTGACTCTGTGAACGCACGTACCGAGGCGGCTTCCGCCGATGAGGGTGAACCTGAAACGACCGTGATGCGGTCCCTGGTCTTGTCGAGGTTGCGGAGGCGCTGGATGTTGTCGAACAAGGATTGCAGCCGGTTATAGTTCCAGATCACCACATCGAAGCGCTTAATCATAAGCAATCGAACACTTACACATATCACTCAATGGCACAATGGCCCACCCGAGCCAAGGCAGTGCGCTCTTCTCTAGGCTGTGACCATCTAGCCNNAGCCACAGTGGCTTTCGCGCAGTGTCTCGCGCGGCGAGTCGCAGGCTACTTACATACTAGCCTTGAGAATGTCGCCGCGCGATACGCAGGTCGCTGGCCAAACGACCGTTTTTCCGCCAGACACGTTGACATGCATAGGCCTGTGCCGTGTTCTTCGTCGGCACCATTATCGTTGTGGCCGCCCAATTCGGGATGCGGGGACGTCGCCCTTCGCTTTCATGTGGGCTCGCCGGATGTTTGGTGGTATCGACGGCCGCGCTTTGTTGAATGATGCACTCAAGATCGCGGTTGTAGCAGTCCCAGTGTTGTTTACCACCGCCTTGGTGTGCAAATCGGCCGTGCGGTACCCGCTTTGTCTGGCAAGCGCCTTCCTCACTCATATGCCGTCCTTGCGTCGGTGGGTGTTCATGCTTCGCATTGGATGTAGTTGGTCATGAAGGTATGCCTGGTTAGCTATGAGAATCTTACTTCGAGGATCCTGGGTAGCCTCACGACGAACCTCGCGCGCGAACTTCGAGGTCTGGGGATAGATACTGAGATTGCGGATCGCGCTAATCCTACAGCAGACATTAACCACCACATTATCTATATCGGATACGATGGTTCACGAAGTTCGATCGATACCTTGATGATCACGCACATTGATACGGCCGCCAAGGTGACGCAACTTCAACGACAGCTGCAGGTGGCACAAAGTGGCGTCTGTCTTTCCTCCGATACCATGAACAAGCTAGTGGCATTGGGCCTGCCCCGCGAGCG
>PMCK01000120.1:0-2964 GCA_003154095.1 Myxococcales bacterium
TCGATGAATCGTCGAGATTCGGCTTTTTTATCGTTTGACGACGACATAGTTCGTCGAGCCTTTGCGCAGGACTAGGACTAGAATATTGCCCTTGCTTGCTTGCCAGAGGCGCTGCAGATCGGCGGGGGCGGCGATACGTTGCCGATTGATCTCGAGCACCACGTCACCGGGCCTTAGCCCTGCGCGCGCCACATCGCCCGAAGGATCCAGGTTGGAGATAACTACCCCCTGATTGACCTCGGGGGGAACCTCGAGCTTCTTCTTCAATTCCGGCGTGAGTGGCTGCAGCTGCATGCCAATTTCCGGCGCGATCTTACCGTCGGGGCTCGATTTATCCGAGCCCTGATCGAGCGATTTGCTGGGCATTTCGGCGAGTGCGACGTTGAGTTGCACCTCTTTGCCATCGCGGAGGATCTTGAGGCGCACGGTGCGATTGACGCCGGCGGTCGCAATCGAATTGCGAAGTTCCCCCGTCGTGCGCACCTTGTGATCGTCGACGGACATAATGACATCGCCCCTTCGCACGCCGGCTTTGGCAGCCGGAGTGTCTTTGGTGACGTCAGAGACGAGCACGCCGCTGTTTTCCGGCAAATTAAGGGCCCTTGCCATGTCCGAGTCGAGCGGCTGAATCGCGACGCCGAGCCAGCCACGCACGACCTTTCCGTGATTCATTAGGCTTTCGATAATGGGGCGGGCCATGTTCGAAGGAATGGCGAATCCGATACCTACGTTGCCACCGGAGCGCGAAAAGATGGCCGTATTGATGCCGACAAGATTGCCTTCCATGTCGACAAGCGCCCCGCCAGAATTACCGGGATTGATGGCCGCGTCCGTTTGGATGAAATCCTCGTAATCCTCGATGCCCAGATCAGAGCGGTTCTTGGCGGAGACGATGCCCATTGTTACGGTTTGGCCGACGCCAAACGGGTTACCGAGGGCGAGCACGACATCACCTAAACGAAGTCTTCCCGAATCACCCAGAGCAATCGGCACGAGGCCCTTGGTGTCGCCCTTGATGCGTAGCAAGGCCAGATCCGTCTTTGGATCCGAGCCTACAACCTGGGCATCGAATTGACGATTATCCTGGGTTGCGACTTTGACTTCGTCCGCTTGATCGATCACGTGATTGTTCGTCACAACGAGTCCGTCGCCGACGATTACACCCGAGCCCAGGCCCTGTTCCCGCTGTTCACGAGGATTACCTTGACCTGGGCCTTGGCCTTGGCCTGGTCCGAAGAAAAAGCGAAAGAATGGATCCTCAAATGGCATTTGCCGCATGCGGGTGACCCGAGTCGAGGAAATGCTAACGACACTGGGAACTACTTTCTCGACTACATCGGCAATACTAGCCCCTTTACCGTCGGCGTTGACTCTTGCGAGTGCCGGCGATGGCAGCGGTAGTAGCTGCGCAGGCGGACCTTGAGTGGGCGTGTTGTTCCCGGTGTTCGTGGGAAGGGCTGCCGCAGCATTGGCGCGCTGGCAACCAGCCGCGAGGCACAGCATTGCAACGAAAAGGGTAGGGGGAGCAACGTTTCGCATAATTCGCATAGGGTAAACTCGAGGCGTGGATTCTTGTTAGGCGCGTAGGTCCAAAACCGGCCTGTTCGGGACATGTAACCGTCGTTTGGGTCCAATAATTCCCGGGGCCACTTTCCCTAGCGTTTTCGCGCCAGATCGAACGGCTTCGTCGATTCCGGGGCTTCTTCGGGGTCCGGTGGTGGAGGCTTGGGGGTGCGCCGAAACCGCAGAGCGAGTCCGGCGGCAATCTCTTGCGCACGGGCTGACACCGGCAAGTATTCGTCGGGTTCTGTTGGCCTGCCGGTGGTTGCATTCATTGCTTCTAGCGGCACGTCGCCCAACGTTTCGATGTCTCGCAACAAGGCTGCCATCGTTTGATATCTATTTAGAGGGCGCTTGCGCGTGGCTCGCACGATTATGGATTCCAGGCGTGGATCCACGTATTCATTGAGCCAACCGATTGGCGGCAGCGGAGACAGCAATTGGTGTCCCAACATGTCAAGACCCGCGTCCACTTCGAACGGCAAATGGCCCGTGAACAGCCGAAACATCACGATTCCCAGGGAATAGATATCGGCTCGCGCATCGACAGGATCGGCCAGTACTTGCTCTGGGGGCATGTATTGCAGCGTGCCAACGACGAAGCGGCCGTCCCCGATGGCGTGGCGATTGTCGGGCAACTGGGCCATTCCAAAATCGATAATCTTCAAGCCTGTCGGATTGCCGGGAGGCCCCGCTAAAAACAGATTATCGGGCTTAATATCGCGGTGCACGGTCCCGGTTCGGTGAACTGCGCACAAGCCAATCGCGGCTTGCCTCGACAAGAACAAGGCGAGGTCGAAATCAAGTGTGTTCTCTCGATGCAACAATTGGCTGAGCGTTTCACCTGGAAGCGCTTCCATAACCAGGAATGGCTGTTCGTAGGCAGGCGCGCCGTAGTCGAGTATTCGAACTACGTTGGGGTGGTTGATCGCGGCCACCGCGTGCACTTCGTGCATGAAGCGAGTTGCAAGGGCAGTATCGCTCGCCGCCTCTGCGGTGAGTTGCTTGATGACAACTCGTCGCCGAGTCTGCATGTCCTCGGCGAAGTACACGCATGCGGTCAATCCCTCGCCCGCACGTTTGAGGACTCGATAACGCCCGCCCACGATTCGAGCCTGCGAAGGATTCGTAACTCGCCGAACCCTCGCGTGAAGCGTCTCCGCTCCTCGTCTTTTGGAATCAGGAATACCTTGGCTCATCGACCATTGGGTCAACTACCTCGGCCCGCGTTGCTTGACAACGGTGGGAAACCCCGCGATTTCGACGGCCCCCGATTTCGGTCAAGCGCCAATGGCGAGGCATGCCTCGGCAATCGAGCCCAATCTTTCGAGGATCTCGATTTCAGTCGAGCGAAACGGCGAGTTAACGTCGAGAGCTAAGTGGCGAGGCATGCCTCGCCACTGG
>PMCK01000120.1:2990-3681 GCA_003154095.1 Myxococcales bacterium
GGCCTGACCCGTCGTGAGACGGTGGGCTGGGACGTCGAGATCTAACGATCTTACCAGTTGCCGCCACGACCGCCGTCGCGACCACCGTCACGACCGCCGCCACGACCGCCTCGGCCGCCACCGCGACCGCCGCGACCGCCGCGACCTCCGCCGCCACCGCCGCCGCCTTCGCCGCCACCAAATCCACCACCGCCGCCGCCGCCGCGGAAGCCGCCACCGCCGCCACCGCCACCGCGGAAGCCACCGCCGCCACCGCCGCCGCCGCGGAAACCGCCGCCGCCGCCGCCACCACCAAAACCACGCTCTTCGCGGGGTCGGGCGATATTCACATTAACCGGACGCCCATCGAGTTCGGCACCGTTCATTTCCGTGACCGCCCGCTCGGCTTCGGCATCGCTCGATAACTCGACGAACCCGAACCCACGCGAACGACCGCTCATTTTGTCTACGACAACTGAGGCGGAGACAACATTACCAAAACGACCGAACGCTTCTTGTAAAAGCGTGTCGGTAACTGAGTAGGACAGATTTCCCACGAAGAGTCGCGTGCCCATTTGGCTGATTTCTTTTCGAACCTTGCGCCGACGATCCTAAATTGCCCTCGGACGAACGCTCGACGCATGCAATCTTCCGACAGGCTCCCCGCCAGTGGGGAGTACCAGCATACAGAAACGAACTCGAGCGGACCGAC
>PMCK01000085.1 GCA_003154095.1 Myxococcales bacterium
ATGGTCAGCAAGGCGCGCCCTATTCGAGCAATGGTCTCCGCAGTCGGCGCGGCGTTCCCGATTCGCGACTCCGCACCATTTACCGATGAACATGAGTCTAGGGGCGTTTTCGGAGCTAATTGTAAAATATGGCAGAGGTGTCTAATATAACGTACAATGTTTGCGCATTTGAGCTCAAAGCGTTTGACCGAACTTTGCTTCGTCCGTCATGGTTGGCGAGCAATCGTCAGGAAGCTCGGCTCAAATTACTCACCCGTCAGCCGGGTGCCGTGCTCTGATTGTGGATCGCCGCGGTATTGACTGCGACAGATATTCGAGATTGAGCCGGGACTGATTGGATGATCCAGCAGTTACCGCCTATGACAGATCCTTTGCCAATCACCGTTTGGCCGCCCAGTATCGTGGCGCCCGCGTAGACGATGACTTCATCCTCGAGCGTTGGGTGACGTTTGGGTCCGTTGCGAAGCTGAATTACTTTGTGGGCCGGGAGTGATAACGCACCCAGTGTTACGCCCTGGTACATGCGCACGTTTGCGCCGATAACGGCAGTCTCCCCGATGACGACACCGGTGCCGTGATCAATAAAGAAGGCGGGCCCAATGGCGGCACCTGGATGAATATCGATGCCTGTCATGCGATGGGCATGTTCATTCATCATCCGAGGCAGCAACGGTACGTCCAAATTCCACAGGATATGCGACAATCGATGCGCCGTTATTGCATAGTGGCCCGGATAGCAGAGCAGGACTTCTGCGAGACTACGCGCCGCTGGATCGCCTGCTATGGCCGCATTGGCATCTTCGATAAGTGTCGAGCGAAGCACCGGTAATTCATCTAGCAATGCTTGAGTTACACGCTGCGCGAACTGGTCGATATCGCTGCTGACGGTCGAGGCAGCGGGTTGCACGCCGCACCGGCATGCCAAACTGATTTGACGCTCGAGGCGTGCCGCTAGATGCGGAATCTGCGTCGTGATGTGCGCCCGAAGGTCTTTAGCAATGGCAAAGGACCCATCCGTCCAGCCAGGAAACAGAACCTCACGTAGATCTTCCAAAATGTCCCGGACTTCGATGGCTGACGGGATTGCAGAAGTCGGAGCGTCACGCAGAGGTTCTGGTGCGACATGGTAGCTCTGAACCAGTCGATCGATTAGGCTTGGCTGAAGCTTGGATGCGATTGAGGTTGTCATAGTAGATAACTCTGGAAAGGTGTTTTGCCGTAGCGATTTCCGTGCAGACCCCCTGGGCCCATGGGGCGTGTAATTGCCTTTGAGTGGGGAACGCAGAAGCCCGCAAAAACGCGACCAACCTGTGGATCTCACTATCTCGGGCAGGTGAATGCACGGACAACTGTAGAGGTTGTCCAACTTGAGCGCCGGCGTCCGTCCACGGGTCGAGCCCTGAAAAGTGCTCGAGACGGTTCAGACCGCCGGCCACCTACAGACGCAGCTACAATTTGCCGTGAAACGGCGGGTTACTGCGGAACGGCGAGCGGCTTTCACTGACACTTTCAAGGTGACGATAGCATGGCCGGGGGCGCTGTCGAGCCAACAGCCCACGGCTCATGCTTCGACGAGGCATGATTGCCCGCCGCCGGCCCCAGGTATCACGACCTGCCCATCGGAAAGTTTGTTTCCGTGCCGAAATAACAAGCAAGGAAACTAACGGGACGCCTCCCAGTCGGTGAGGTCATGCTTGCCGTGCGACCTTTCGCGTCGGTGACCTGTACCTTGGATTTTCCCGCGCCACCTGTACGTCCGTCGCGACGTTTTTATTGTGTTGGCGTTTGGTGCCCCGGCCCCAAACGCGGCTTTCTGAGAAGTTGACTCAAGATCGACGAGTCTTTCTCGAGATTGAAAATGGAGGTATACACCAGGTCAAACCCTGGTTTTCGGGTCGATTGGACTTCGCGCCGACCCTCGATTTTGCCGGCGATGACGAATTCCCCCTGCAAGGCGGAGCAGTTGCGGTCTTCGTGGATCGCAAGCATCGCGCCACCGGCTGAGAGGATTCACGTCAAAAATTATGAATCAAGGCGAAGCGGCCGACCGCAGCCTGATTGTTCGGTCCTCGCGAATCCTTGTCCGTTTGGTAGCCGAGGAAAAGAGCGATGGTGTTGGCACCAAAAGCCAGCTCAACCCTTCCGCCGAGCGGCAGACTAACCAGGCCGTTCTTGCCGTACTTGTCGTTGAGGTTGATGTTGAACTCGAGCTCTGGGCCTGCTGAAAATGCTCCCGTAAGCTTGTACAATAACCAGTTGCGCGTGTGGATGTAGTCGTTCGTCGGCGTATTGAACGGCGAATACAAGATGGTCCAAATCCACGACTCGAAATGCACCTTGCTTATGTCAACGGTCGTGTAAAGTTGGGGAGAATTGAGAGCAATTGCACGCTTTGCAGCCCAGTCGAATGCAATACCCGCTTCTAACGTAATTGCAACGGGCCCCAGAGTGAGCGTTGGTCCGATGTCGAACTCGCTCCACCACGACTGCGCGAGCGTTGGTGGAGTATTCGCATTGCCCACTGACAGGGCCGGGTAATTCTCAGCGACGTAAATTCCGGAAGTTAGCCCGAACGAGTTGGAGAGCGGGTAAGTGACGCCAGCGTAAACTTGTAGCCCAGAGAGGTAGTCGTCCTCGAGTCGCAAGTAACCCGGCGGCGGTGGTTCGGGAGGCGTGGCGACCAATGGAGTAGCAGCGGCAGGTTGGGTCGCTTCGGGGGCAGTTTGGTTCGACGCAGTGGCAGGTGTTTCAGACGGCTTTGTGGAGGCGGCTGCCGCTGGAGATGCAGCTGGCGGTGCGGACGCTGGTGGTTTTGACGGCACGGATTCGCCGGTGGGCGCCGCGGTGGTCTGCTGCCCGCGAGCAAGGCTAGTCACGCCAAGCGTTGCCACTAAGGATAATGCAGCATAATTGAAGGATCGGAAAATGTGTTTCATGTCGTTCTCCAGTTTTGATGTTTGGAAGCGTGGAGGAATGCAAAAGGTAGATCACTCCCCAACACGCTGGCGTTTGTCGTGCGTCGCGAAATGTTACTACGGTGGGGCCGTTGCCTGGATGACAGAAAACCGTCACCCGGTTTGGGGTTAGAGTACTGTGAATGCTGGTCGATTGGGGACTGTTTCAGATTTTGGCATCAGGTTGCTCTCGTGGTTGCCGTGAATTGGACGCTTTCACTGCACGCTCGCCAGAATTGATGAATAGAGATCCTCTAAGAGGCGGAGCCCGCCGTGGTAACCGGCGTACGCGCAGCTACAAACAAGACGGTCCGTCATGGGCGCCCCCACGCTCAGATGGCAAGCGCCCAGCTCGCGGGCGATATCGCGGTCCCAGCTGGTCCCGAGCAAAATTGGCGGCGGACCTTCCTGCTTGCGCAGCGCTTGATGAATAGTCCCGCCGTCGCCGGTGAACTCGACCTGAGCCGAAATTCCGGGGGCAATCTCTTGAAATGATCGGGTGATTTCGGCGCGAAACTCTTCAGGAGGCGTGTCCGTCACAAACTGAAATGAAGGCATGAGGCCTATGTCATTAGTCAAAAACCGAGTCAACCCGATGGCATAAAGCGAGTCGGCGATGGTCGTGAAACGTGACGGGAGGTCCCAGCGGAACTCCATCACGAAGTCAGCTAATCGCTCGACGTAGTAGTAGTACTCGGCCTCTCGCTGCCGGATGTGCTGCTCGGTGATTGCCGACTCTACGCCTGCGAACTCGGCGACCGCACGTAGGAATCGACTCGTTTCAACCCCACCTATGGGTAACGCTGGGTAGTGAAGCCAAGGCGTGCCGTATCGCTCCTCGAGCTTGCGGGCGACCGACACTCCTATCCAGGGCGAAACCACAAGATTGAACTGGGCGGCTGGAACTTGCCGCCAAGCGCTGAGTACGCCCGAATTCGGACCGAACAGTACGTTTGCCTGCAGTCCGATGCCCGCCAGCAGTTCGCGGAGCACACCCAGATTGCCGCTCCAAAGTGTGTCTTGGTAAGGGACGCTGGACCAGACGTTAACCAACCCCGGGATTCGTTCCGGCTGAGGCGTGAGGAGGTCGTCAATAATCGCATGCGCGACGAGCTCATGCCCCAGGCAATTGCTGCCACGCAGCCCCCCGGTCGCAGCATGCACGATCGGCACTCCACTGCGCCGAAATGTCGCCACGACTGCCGCCACGTCGTCCCCAATCAGCTCACTGGTACAGCCGGTCAAAACGACATAGAGATCTCCATCCATCNNTCCTCGCCGCCGAACACGACATCCCGCTCGACGAGATTACTGCTGACGATCGAAGCGCCGCCGAAGCAACCTCCGCCTTGGAAACCATTGTAAAAGCCGAGTCCAAGATGCAGTTTGAACCCACATCCGGGGCCCGCGTGCACAATCGGTACCGTCCGTTCAATGGCAGCCACTGTTTGCTGAGCGCCGAGTGCGCATAGCGTCCGAGGTTGCTCGATGAAGCGGCTCAAGGGGCACCTGCAAGCAAACTGTATGGAGGTTGTCCGAGCCACCATTGCGAGTAAGGCAGACGTGTGTGTCGGGCCAGATTCCGCTCAAGCGACGGATTTTTGTACCAATCCGCGATTTTACGTCCGTATCGCAAGAGGCCACGGTACCCGATTGCCAAATGCTCATCGTCCACGAAAAACGTGGGAATGCCAAGCTTGGCCCCCCCAATGGCAAGGCTCGGGTGACGTATGACGAGAACGTCTGGTGCCACGCGTCGAATTAGGTTTACGAATTCATAGGGTTGTTTGTGGCACACGCCATACGGAACATTCCCGTGATTTTGCACGAAATGATGGAGCGTATCTCCCGCGGGATCTCCGTGATCTTGCTCAGCGTCATGGTGCCAACCGCAAGCGCCCACGAGCTGCATACCGAGATCACTAAGTAAACACATGAATCCGTGTCCGTGAGCCGGCCCCGCTGCAACGAAGGCTCGGGCGCCGCCAAACAGCTGCCGCAGTGACTCAAGCTCTGGGGCGATTGCGACCCGTTCGGACGCAATGAGCTGCTCAGCTTCAGTCTGTTTGCCGGTGACGTGTCCGACTTCGCGCAGCCAAGCGTCGGTTGCAGCAAGCCCATAAGGAGGCGGCGACTTAATCTCTGGCACGCCGTACTGCCGCTCGAGTCCCGCGCCCAGGTGCGTCCCCAGGGTTGGGCACATCTGGACGGTTGCTCCCGCTTCCGAGATTTGCTCAAGCTGTTCGATTGTTGTGAACGGGACAATCAAGTTTGAAACGAGACCCAGAGGTCGTAAGAGGTCAATAAAGTAGTCATCCCCAATAAAGTTGATAATGTTGATGAGCTCCGGGCGCCGGTTGCGAACCGGCTTGACGATGCGCCGCAGGATTGCGTCGAATGCCTTGTCCCAACCGGTGGCCCACACCTGCGAGCAGAACCCCTCACAACCGACCGTGATGACGGGGATGCCGAGCTCTCGTTCTACCTCTCGAACTGCGCTTTCCAGGTCCTCGCCGATGATTCCCGATACGCATGAAGCTGTCACGAATACCGCGCGCGGTTGAAACCGACGATGGGCCTCGCGTACAGCTTCGATGAGTTTCTGGGTTGCGCCAAAAACCGCGTCTTCACTGCTAAGATTAGTGGAGATCAGGTGTGCATTGGACAGCGGCAGCTGGCGCTTGGTCTGGCCATAGCGATTATAGAGATTGAACATTCCGAAGTCGCCCGCGCATCCCGCCGGCGCGTGGTTCACGACGGCGGCGTCCCTGATCAGCGAGAGCATGAGCGTGGCGGCGAAGGACGAACAAGTGCCGCATTGGGTGAAGCTACGCTCGCGATTGCAAATCTTACCGGTGCGCGATTGGCCTACCAGATCCGCCGCTGTTCCGGCGTACCCGGTTATCGTACGCAATCTTCGTTCGCGAATCGGCAACCGGGCGTCGCCACTACGCTCCGACAATTCAGTCTGGCGTGTCAGATCCCGGCTCCGTTCTCATAGCGAGCCTCGATGGCAGCCAGATCATCCCGAAAGTCTCGGCGTAGGTTGGCTGACGAGGAGTACCGGCGCACGCCCCACACGGCTCCGATGACCAGAAGTGCTACGAATGCGTAGATCGGATAAGAGTTTGGTGCATCGGGCAATGGATAAACAGCGCCCACTAGCGCCACCACCATGAAACCGATGCCGACGAGCGAAGCCACGATGTGTTGCGCCTTGAGCTCTCCGCGCCGGTACAGGTACACGGGCGCGGCCACGGATACGGCGATGTACGCGACGATGAAACCCAGCGTCGCAGTAGTGCCAATCAGACCATAGATGGCGAACATTCCTTGCCCAGCGGCGGCTAGTACCACCGCGGGGACCAAAGTGAGAATCGCAGACACGGCCACGGCGACGTGCGGCGTTGAGTTAGCCTGGTGTGCACCGCCGACCGAGCCATGCAAAAGCCCATGGCGGCTCATCAAAAAGAGCACACGCGAGCCAGCGGTGATACTTGCGAGGACGCAAGCGAAGAACGAAATGATGGCGCCGATAGTGATGAGCACACCCAGAAAAGGCACACCCGCCAGGTTTGCTAGGACCTGCAGCGGTGCGTCGCTCTTGTCCAAGGGCACGCTGTTGCCAGCAAATCCAAGAACCTGGACGTAGGAAGATACGATGAAAAGTACTCCCACGAACAATGCACTTTGCCAGACCGCACGCGGGATGGTGCGCAGCGGACTCCGGGCTTCGCTGCCGAGCGAAGTCGCACTTTCGAAGCCAGTGAAGCTGAAGATCGCGAAGATAAGGCCCAGGCGCAACTTGGACACGGTGAGATCATGCAGGGCGAGTTGGCTTGTATCTACACGGAATCCATTGTGCACGAGCGACGCTGCTACGACTAGAAGAATGAATGAGACCGAGAGAAGCTCTAATCCAAGCATTAGCCGCGCTGAGAGGCGCACGTCCTTATGTGCCACGTACCATGAACCCACCACACTCAAGGTGATGAATCCCACAAGCACTGTGGGCGGTACGTCAGTCTTCAGGTGCAGCGCGTCCTTGATGAGCACGTTCACGTAATTCGCGAACCCCGTCGTCACTGACGAAGCGCAAGCGATATACGCAATAAAAAGTGCCCATCCGATGGCTACTCCCCAGGCGGGTCCGAGCCCAGTGGCGACGTACGTATAGATCGATCCCGGCGAGGCCGAGCGTCGCGCGAATACGTTAATGCTGAGCGATACCAACAGAATCCCGACCAGCGCAAATGCGTACGCAAACCAGGTACTTACGCCTGCCGCCGCGAACACGAGCGGGATAACCACGGTGGGCGTACCCGTAGGTGCGATATTTGCGACCGATTGCCCGAAGGTTTCGAGCGGCGACAGGACTTGGCTTTTGAGTCCATATGATTCGATAGGAGGCGAGGCGGACAGTCGCTCACCGGCGACTGGCAACGTTGCTACAAGCTCGGTCATGATTCATCCTTGGTAATTGGCAATGCAATGACGCCCATATTTTCGGTTGCGTCCGGGTCACCTTGGGCGTGAGGGCATCCCGGAGCGATAGGCATTGATTGTGTTGGCAAGTTGTCAATGCAAAGACGATGCCGGATGGGCGAGGGCGCTATCGCTCTTGTGAAATCGGATTACGCGAGATTTGGCCACGGAATTTCCGTAACTTCCAGGACAAGCCACGGTAGCCGTGAAATACGATGGCT
>PMCK01000408.1 GCA_003154095.1 Myxococcales bacterium
GGATCGTAGAACCACAGATTCTTGTCTACGCGAAGATAGCCCTGGCCCTGGGATGCCTTCGGCTTGGTGAAAATGATCATGAACTTCTGATCTGCGCTGCGGCGAAACACTAGGGCGTCATACACGACGGCGACCTTGTCTTTTTCCTTCTGCTCGATGTAGACATTCGAGCGCCAATCCCCCTGATTGCGCTGCCGATCATCGACCACCTTGAGAATGTCCACGAGTTGCTCTTTGCTGAGTGCAGCGTGAGCTACGGCGGGAGCCAAGAAACCGAACACGTTGACGAGTGCGATACCTACGAGCAAGCGAATGAATCTCTTTGGCATAGTAACCTCATCCAAAATGTGACATCGCGTCGACTGGTTTTAGCCGGGCTGCGCGCAAGGAAGGGAATAGTGAGGCCGCGCCGGTTACGACGGCAACCAACAGCAGCGCGCTTAGCATCGCCGTTGGCAGTACGGCCAAATGCAGGGTGTCGGACATGAGAAAGATTTGAACCGTGAGCGGGACGTGGATATGGGCAGCGTTGAGCAGCGCGGCGAGGCTCACGCCCAGCGTCACACCGGTAACGCCTCCAAAGATCCCGAGTAGCAAAGATTCCAAGAAGAACATCCGGACGACGCTGCCACGTTGCATGCCCATCGCACGCAATGTTCCAATTTCCTTGGTGCGTTCACGGATGGCAATCCACATCGTATTCATGATCCCGGTGACCACTATACCCATGAGGATCAGCATCAGAATGAACGTGAGTCCGTCGAGTGCCTTGAGCGTCCACATCATGAATGAAAGCTCGTCTTCCCATGTCGTGACGTCCAGCTTTTGCCCAGTCCAATCCTCGCGGGCCACGGATTGAAACTTCATGAAAAAGGGCTTCGGATCGGGCTCCATGAGCCGGTATCCGGCGTGCTCGAGCGAGGTTCGAAGTCGTGCAGCCAAACGGGGCAAGTCCTTGAGTGCCTTGGGATGCAGGTGCAAATGAATGGCACCAGTAACATCCGGACGCAGTTGGTACAGACTGCGCAGCGAATCCGAGGATACGAACACATTCCACTGACTGAGCAGGCCAATGTCCTTGGCAATCGCCACGACGCGGCAATCGACGGTATTGGCGACTCCCCGCGGAGTCTGAGCAGAAATAGTGACAGCGTCGCCGATCTTGACTTGTAGCTTCTTGATTTGCGATTCGAACAAGAGAATCGTATTGGGCTGGGCGAGATCCTCGAAATTGCCACTCGAGAGTTGCACGATTCTCTTGAAATCGCGCTCATGCTCAATCTCGATTCCGCCAATTCCTGCTTGAGTCGAACCCGAATCGGATACTATTTTCCCCCAGCCCCGACCACGCGGTACCGAGAAATCCAGCTCAGGCACCTCGCGCTTTACCACTTCGACGACCTTTTGGTAATCGGTAACAATTGGGCTTCCGCGTCCCGCGGTGACCTTGAAGAACCCGCCCACGTTGAGGTGTCCCGTGGAGATCGTGGTGGCCGTCTCGATTAGTGTCTGTCGAATTCCCGCGGAAAGTCCGTTCAATAACACCAATAGCGCAGTAACCGTGGCGACCGCCGCGCCGAGCAGGAACGTTCGGCGCTTGTGTTCGAATAGGCTCAATAGTGCGATACGAAGGTCTAAAAAGAACGATGACATGATCATTCCTCGGATTGCATGGCCTGACGTGGGCTCACTCGCATCGCGAGCCAGGCGGGATATGTGCTCGAGACAACGCTGACAACTATGACTATGACTAGCGCAAGCACCAAATTCTTACTTGCCAGCGCCGGGTACAGTCGCGGGCCGGAGAAGAAAAAGGTTACGATGTCATTCCAAGCCGGGATGCCACGTTGGCCTAGCCACGACACGAATAGACTGCCCAGCAAGATGCCCAGTGCGCCAAACAGAATCCCCGTCACAATTGACTCGAGCACGAGCATGCTCCAAATGAAGCGCCGTTGCGCGCCTATCGCCCGCAGTGTCCCAAATTCGCGCACCCTTTCGAGTGTCGCCATGACAAGTGCGTTATTGATGATGATCAGCGCGACCAAGAATATGATGATAACGGCCGTGTAAAGCACGGCGCGCATCAGCACCGTGAACTGCCCGGTGATACCTACCGCATTTTGCCAGGAAAGTGCCTTGAGCGGGATCTTGTCGCGGCCTGCAGCAGATTCTATGGCGGTTATCGTGGTGCCGACCTTATGCGCATCTTTGAGAAATACGGCCGCATTGAGGACGACCCCCTGCTCGAGCTGTCCGGGGTCATAGGGAGCATCCTTTTCTTGGCTGCGTTGACGACTCCCGGCAATTTGCGACAACTCTTCCGTTAACGACGGGATATTTGAAGGTGACGGCGTATCGGTTGCCGTCGAATCATCTTTGCTGGCCGAGCCGAACAATTGAGCATCGGCATTCTCCCTAGCAATTTCTTTGGCTCCGGACTTGGCACGAAGATCCCGAATCTCTTTCTCGCGATCAGCGGTCAAGTAGCCGTACAGTTCTCGGAACGAAACGAGATCCATCATGTTCATTGCGCCGGCCTGGGGCGACTTCTCCAGGCCTTTGAAGGCAAATATCCCAAACACGTGGAGGTTGGCCGACTGTACGTAGCCACTGCGCGTGTACGCTTTGATCGTCAATGTATCGCCCACTCGCACCTTGTATAGCTGAAGCGACGGAGCGAGTTCTTTGTAATAAAATTGGTAGCGCTCGTCGAAATTGTCGTCGTTCATCGACAGGAACTGGGTCAACAGCTGACCCACGTCGGTCGTTTGCGAATGCAAGAAGGTGCCCAATTTACTGCGGAATACCGAGGTCTTGTTGCCATCCAATTGCAGCAGGATCTCCTGACCGTTGTTGGCATTCTCCTTGATCATCCTCTGAAGTTCGGGCTCGTCGGCAATTTTCTCCTTTCGGTCGTCGCGACGCACTTTGACCTTGTCCAAAGTGCGAGCTGTCCGCAATTTGACTTGCTCTTCGTACACATATTTGGAGAAAAGGAACCCGCGCTTTCCCTCGGGAATCGGTTGACCTTCGACAATCGTCATTCGATCGAAGGTGCGACGAAACTCGCCTGGATCGGTGCCAATGTAACGGAGGAAAAGCATATCGGCGTCGCTGGCGAGGGATGCAATCCGATTTTCCAGGAACTCCAGGTTAGCGTAGGGATCCCGATCGAAATCTCTCCAAAACTCCTCGGAGTTGGCCTTTTGGACGAAGGCCAGATCCTCGGCGACGTCGCTGGCGTCAGTGCGAACCTTTTTTATGTTCTCGAAGTCGCCATGCAGCACCCGTACGATTTGACGAACGTGATCCTTTTGAGAGGTGTAATCGGCGGCTGTCGCTGCTGACTTGTCCCCATTTTGAATGTTGGACGCCGCCTCACGAAGTCGTGCCAATACTTGATCGACGGAGTTTCCCGCGGTTACGGTGGCCGTATCGATGCCCATCGGGACAACGGCTGCGACATTGGGAACCGTACTGAGCGTGCGGCGCACCTGAGCGAAATCTGCAAGCGGCGCAATGTCGTTGCCGCTTGGGCCAAAACCGCCGAACACGTCGAGCGTTTCCTTCGATTCAGCGGAATAGACCTGAATGTCGCCCGCAATGCTGCCAGTAATACTGCGGCTCATCGATTGATCGACGCTGTCCAAAAGTGAAGTTCCGACTACTATGATCCAGGCGCCAAACGTAATTATACCACCCACGATGAACGTCTTGATGCGGCTGGCAAATAGATTGCGAAGTGCAATCTGCGCGACCACTTTCAACGTATCCCAAAAGGCATTCACGGCTGACTGGCTCCCGCGCTGACATGTCCCAATTCCGCCACCTCGGCGTCGGTGGCGCGGCCTCCGTCCGAGGTGTCGGAGAGCTTGCCGTCGGCGAGGCGGATAACGGCGTTCGCGTAGCTCATGACGCGAGCATCGTGAGTAGAGAAAATGAATGTGGTGCCATCTGCATGGTTCAATTCGCGCATCAGGTCCAGAATATTCTGCCCCGTAACGGAATCGAGATTCGCAGTAGGTTCATCGGCGAGAACTAATTGAGGTCGGGTTACGAGCGCACGGGCGATTGCAACGCGCTGGCGCTGCCCGCCCGACAATTCGCTGGGACGATGATCGGAGTACTCCTTCAGTCCGACTCGATCAAGGAGGCTGTGCACGCGCTCAGCGCGCTCCTTTGACGAAAGCGTGCGCTGAAGGAGCAATGGCAATTCGACATTGCGGAACACGTCGAGCACGCCGACAAGATTGAAGCTCTGGAAAATGAATCCGATCGTGTAGAGGCGCAGCCGCGTTAGAGCGCGTTCGCCGAGCTCTGCCGTGTTGCGCCCGGCAACCTCGACGGTACCGCTGGTGGGCGTATCCACGCAGCCAATCAGATTCAACAACGTGGTTTTTCCGCTGCCGGACGGCCCAGCTATTGATAGAAACTCGCCCGAATTTACTTCGAGCGAGACGCCCCGCAATGCGGGAACGAGGACTTTACCTAGACGATAGTCTTTGGTCGCGTTACGAATCGAGACGATAATTGCCATAACGTTGCGCCGTTGGTTTCTTGAGACACATAGGTGAGGTGGGCGTCGCCAGCTGGGAGGAGTCCAGTTCGTTTTTCTTGGAGAGGCGGCCAGTAATAGATCGCGGACGGTGATTGCGCTTGTCCAAGTGAGGCTGTGACCCACAAAAGCATCAAATTAGCCCAGTCTGTGCGAGATGGATTGCATTTGGGCCTTCAGCTCTCAGGTGTCAGCTGTCAGCCGTGAATCAGATTGCCCAACGCATTTCGCAAGAAATACCTCGCATTTCAAATGCGTGTGGGGGGCCGCTCTGGGCTGAAGGCTGATAGCCACTAGGAATCTTTTTCGAGCAGCTGTTCAAGTTTGTGAATAGCCTCGTCGACTATTTCGCGGACCTTTGTCATAGTGCTCGTAGACAGGCGTCCGCGCCTGGCGGCCCGTTTGAATGTCTTGAATAAGTGACCGAGCCGGCGCATCACCTCGCCGAAAGTCTCCATGTGATTTTCCCAGGAGTCCTCGTTCAGGCGGTCGTAAAAGTCATCGACCTCTTCGCGATGCGCGTCTAAATCAGTGCGGCCCGTGTCCGTAATTTCGTAAACACGTCGACCCTCGTATTCAATTGCGCGCGCATGCTGAAGCTCATCCAGCATCTGCAAAGTTGGATAGATAACGCCCGGACTCGGACGATAACCACCTTTGCTGCGTTCTTCGATTGCCGAGATCACTTCGTATCCATGGCGCGGCCGATCGGAAATGGCATCGAGCACCAGATAGCGAACGCCGCCCCGTTCAGCCCGCGGTGGCGGGTCCCCGAACCAATCACCCCACCAACCTGGCTTGTCCGAGCCGCCCGAATGGCTCCAGGGACCCCGGCCCCAAGGACCACGCCGCGGTCCGCAATACCTGTAATACTCGTGTAATCGTGATTCCATCGTCATTGAAATACATCCTGTTGATGTTTCTTAGCCTTGCCAGTCCACCGACTTCACAATATCGATACATCGTAAAGACATATCTATAGATACATCTTTAGAATTGAGCCGGCAAGAGACGGAGACAATTTTTTCGCCGAATCAGCTCCCAGACCGGTTCAGGAGTGGACGTGGGCATGCCTTTGGGTCGAGGTCCTTGGATTGAGCGGCACGGAATCAACGAGTCAACCAAGCAACAGTTTCCACATGCACAGTCCCCGGAAACATGTCGAAGCCCGTCAGCTGCTCCAATCGCCAGCCCGCACTCAGTAAGACTCGAAGATCTCGTGCTAACGATTCCAAATTGCACGAGCAATAAACGATAGCTCGACGGGCGAGTGCCATTGCGACGTCTAGCCCATCGCGGACGCCCGCCCTGGGCGGGTCGATAATAGCGACGTCGAATTGTCGACCTTGTGCCAGCCAACTTCGACACGCTGCAACTGCGTCACCGTCGACGAATTGCACCCCCTCTAAAGATTGATCTCGTGCTGCCCTCGTCGCCGCCAAGCGGCAACTCGAAACACGCTCGACTCCAATGCCGGTCAAACCGGATCTCGCCAGGGGCAATGCGAAATTGCCTGAGCCACAATACAAATCGGCAAGAGTACCTAGGTCGCGTGCGCGTGCGCCTTCGACCACATGCTCGGCTAGCAAACGATTGACCTCGAAGTTCACCTGCAAGAAGGCATTGAGCGGCACGCGCTGGTACGTCGCGTCGTCGATATCGAAACGCTGCTCGTACATCTCTGCGTCTGCGTCGCAGCTGACCCGAATATTCTCGAATGATGCGTGGATGCCGGAAACAGCAGAATTAGGCGCCATCGCGCCGTCTCGCCGAGTCAAAAACACACCGGCGACTCCGCCCTTGTCGGGAGCGCGTACTTCGAGATGCGCAAATGGCGCCAGTACCTCCGCCTCGGCCACCGACCATCTACCCAATTTTTCAACGATTTGTCGCAGTTCTGGCAGCAGTATCACGCACTCGGGTGATTTTTCGGAGTTGAAGAATCCAACCCGACCGCGCTCGTCAATCCGCAATCGAATTCGATTGCGGTATCCGATCCGCTGACGACCTACAACCAATCCAGCGGGCGGTGCAGTCGTGTCGAGCTCGGATTGCATTCGAGCCAGCATCGAAGTCTTGATCGCCCGTTCCTCTGTGGCGGTTTGCAGCAGCAGAGGGCAGCCTCCACAGCGTTCAACGACCGGGCACAATTGCGAGCTCTCCATCTTAATGCAGCATCAGCATTAGCATAGGCAATAACCCATGCGCTGCGTTTCGCCCCCAATTTGTTCCCAAAGACGCGGCCACTACACCTGTATCGGCGGCATTCGACTTGTTCCAATATCCGGCTGGTTTATAGTTGATCTGAGGTAATTCATTCACGTTGGTTCGAGTTTTTGGGCACATCGGCACGGAAAACCGATTACTCACAGTGAATTCACTGCACATGCAATTACCGTCGACGTTTAATCACGGGCGAAAATCAACCGAACTAGGCAATTTCACTGATTGCTAAAGGGGGAGGGATTTGTTAGTCCATCGAGCAGAAGAAAGGATCGAGGGACATGGGTTTTAGAGCGTCGTCCTTGTGGAGTTCGTTTGTCTTGGTCGCAGCCTGTTCAGGTACCGACCCGCATATTGGCGAATTGGACTCGGGTGTAGGAGGAAATCCGAATGCCGGTGGGTCGACGACCATGGGGGGCGCATTGCCTACGGGTGGAAGTCCTGGGACAGGGGGGAGTTCGAAGGCAGCTGGGGGCAACTCAACGGGCGGCTCAGCACCAAGTGGCGGCATCACCGGGCAAGGGGGGAGCGATAGTCCGGGTGGAACCCCCAGCACCGGAGGGAGCGTCGCAACCGGTGGCGTTTTAGCAACGGGGGGAAACATCGGTACGGGCGGATTGGCTGCTACAGGTGGTCATTTGGCAACTGGAGGTACACTTGCGACCGGTGGTGCCGCGACGGGAGGAACACCTGCAACAGGTGGAGCCGTAACAGGAGGAACGCCTGCAACGGGTGGCGCCGTAACGGGAGGAACGCCTGCAACGGGTGGAGCTGCAACTGGCGGGACGCCGGCTACCGGCGGAAGTTTGAACACGGGAGGTGCCGTTACGGGAGGCACGCCAGCCACCGGTGGATCACCCACCGGTGGCATGCCCGCTACGGGCGGGGCAGCCACAGGTGGTACGCCCGCAACGGGTGGCGCCGCAACGGGTGGCACACCCGCTACCGGTGGAATGCCCGCTACGGGTGGAGCATTAGCAACGGGTGGCACGCCTGCGACAGGCGGCGCCGCCGCAACAGGTGGTGACACCAGCACTGGCGGCGCAACGGGGACGTGCAGTGGGCCTGCTGGTGGAACGGTGCCTCCAGAGTGGACATGCGAACCCTGTCATTATGGAACAGGTGACGGGTGTGACTGCGGTTGCGGTGCGGTTGACCCGGATTGCGGCGTGAATCCCACTGTGAATTCATGCAAGACTTTCCTTTTGCCGGGGTCATGCGTGAAGCCGACAACGAAGTTCCCGTATTTGAACTTTGCGGCCTCATCGCACAACATTGGAACGTGCGTGACCGCGCCTGCCGGGTGGACTTGTGCTGAAAATATTTACCAGGACAATGCCTGTGACTGTGGTTGCGGTGTTCCGGATCCGGACTGCGCTGACTTCGACCCAACCGATCCCAGCGGTTCCTGCGACAACTGTGCTCAAGCCGGTGCTTGTGATCCATCGGATTTTTTCTGCAATGAGATACTTTCCGGCGACCTCTCGCAATGCACCTTACACCCGCCGCAAGGCTGGCGCTGCGATCCTGCCCTGTACAATAATGGCAAATGCGATTGTGGGTGTGGAATTCAAGACAGTGATTGCGTGGGCAAGCCGCAGGGGCGCGCAGCCTGCGAGACCAATTGCAAGGGTGCAGGCTCCTGTGCGTCACAGTCCACGGACACCAACGCGTGCGGCCTGATTTCCGATACGGACAATTCCAAATGCGATGCGGGCACCTGGACGTGCTCGGCAAGTGCCAAAGCTGACAGTAAGTGCGATTGTGGATGCGGCATCCCTGACACCCTGGGTTGTACCTCAAGTTCAATCGCCGCTTGCGCCACTTGCGGCAGCGTTGGGTCCTGTGCTTCGAATTGCCAAGGCCTCAACCCGGCGGATAATGCGGTATGTAATTGAAGAAGGTCAGCTTGCCCCGGACCCCGTTCTCGGATATCTTAGGGAATCAAAATCACTCTTCGTGAGAGTTGGCCCTAGGTAGATGAATCCGTCATTAGCAGTGCATTGACTGCGAATCTTTGGCGAAAACGATCGGGTCCCAAGCCATCATGAATAGACTGCCGTTTCGCACCTACGCCTTCACTATCTCTTTGACGCTCTCGGGCTGTATTTTATCGTCGTACAACGAAGGCAGTCTCGGGAGTTCGGCGGGCGGCTCGCCTCAGGGGGGCGGTGGTGGCGTTCATACAGGCGGGGCCTCGGTTACTAAGGGTGGCTCGACATCGGGTGGGGCATCGGCAGTTGGAGGAGCATCCACATCGGGCGGCACCAGGGGAAACGGAGGTTCCGGGGCTGCTGCCGGCGCGACGATCACGGGCGGTTCCAAGTCCGCTGGTGGTTCCGCATCAACGGGTGGACTGCAATCTAGCGCCGGAGCCACCGTTGCTTCTGGCGGCCAACCGAGTGGTGGGCAAAGCACGAGTTCTGGCGGAACGGTCACTACTGGTGGCGTTGCATCGACGGGTGGACTTAGTTCAATTGGCGGAACAAGGGCCACGGGAGGCTCTGTTTCAACAGGTGGATCACGCCCCACGGGTGGGACCACTGCAACTGGCGGTTCGCCGATTACCGGTGGATCCGTCGCAACGGGTGGGTCTCGCCCCATGGGTGGAACCGCAGCAACCGGTGGAGCTGTCGCAACGGGTGGCACTCCCGCGACGGGCGGAGCCGTTGCAACGGGCGGCACTCCCTCCACGGGTGGATCTCCTACAACCGGTGGATCGCCTCCGACGGGCGGATCTCCCGCAACCGGTGGAACCTGCAGTGGTACAGGTGGCAGCGGTGGCTTGGCGGATTGCGACTCAATGGGCAACCCGTGCACGCATGGATGGTATTTAGGTGTCCCCCCCATGGTGTCGGCGGACGTGTCGCAGTTATATTTCTTGTGGCACGTGCCAGCCGGGACAATGCTTGGATGGCCGATCATTCTGAAAGTAAGAGATTCTGTTCAGTCACTTGGAGTAGTTACAAGTCTCCCGACAGGCGTGACTCAAGGGACATTTAAATTGGCGCTCTACCGGAACGGCACCGATACCCCTGCCACTACAAACCCCACTCCGACTCCTGCCGCGCCAGGTTTGTTTGTCGTTGCCACCGACGACATCCAAGCAGTTGGCGGTGATAATATCTGTACTAACAATATTGCCGCAATGGGTGCATTAGCGGGCGGAGTTCAATATGCGGCAACCACAACGGCGTACTATTGGGTTACGCTTCTCGTCACGGGAAACGATGATGTCGTCATTGTTGGAAGGAATGCTGCCATTCTCGAACCGACCTGGTGCGCATCAACCCTAACGCTGCCACCTGCACCAGCGCCGACGTCGAACGCGACAACCTTGGCGAATTGCGCGCCTCAAGGTCGAATTACGGATGCTGGGATGTACAATGGTGCCATTCCGCACCTTTTTGTCGTAGTTTCACCCGGCTAGCAAATTCCACGTTCCTGAATCGCTAGGGCCCAACCCATACCGCAACTTGCGAGTCCACCGTAGAATCAGTGGGCGCGAAGATAGCGCTCGGCGCTACCGTCGCAACGATCACGAATATGTAGGGTTGAGTCGTTTCGTCAGGAGGGCCTGGAGTCCAAAGTACAGTGCCTGTTGGTGGCACCCAAGTCGCATCGCCCAAGCTTATCCGGCCGGGGATGGTTACGAGGTTGAAGGGGCCGGCAAGGATCGGCGGTGTCGCAGTGAAAATGGAATTTGAAATAAACGTATCGACTTTGGACGGCTTAGTAAACTGATTTAGTCGATAGGACCCGTAGAGCACAACGAAGTTACCTGCAGACGCGCTGGCGTCAGAATTTCGCACGGACAGATCGATGTGGAAGGTCTTCACTCCTAAACCATTGGTAGTTACAGAGACTTGAAGTGCCGGATTGCGGCAGTCTGGAGCATGAGGCGTGTCCCAGTGGTGCTTTACCGTAGCATCCAAAGGATCGTTATAGGGACCCATATAGATCGGCATTGTTACCTCTTTTGGCTCAACCCAACCAGATGCCCACAGATGGGTCGGATGCGTAGTCAAGATGTGGTGATTGAACTGGGTTTGTGCTGGTGCTTTGCAGCGTTGCAATGACTATGAACCCGTTCGCAAAAGGCGGGATCGTCCAAGTGATAGCAGGAGCTACTGCAGTTGAAGACCAGTTGCTATCCAATACGGAATTAATGGGCGGCACCGACATCGATTGCCCTCCAAGATTAGGCCAGATTCCGATCGCTGGGGTCGTTACCACCATGTTTACCAAGGTATTAACATCGCTGGCACTTGTGAGTAGACCACAAGCAGCGGCATACAAATTTACGCTGTCCAAGGTATGCGCCGCCGAGTCCCGGTTCCGAATTGCGAATGCAATGCTAACGACGTTCCCTGCACGTGTAATGGTGAAGGCGGGGTTGTGGAAATCCGGGTCATGCGGATATTGCCAATGGTGGGTTAACGAATGATCTCCCGGGTCATTGTTCGGGCCAAAATAGAGCATCATATCCTGTGCCATTTGTCATCTCCTCTGTAGACTTGCGAATTGAAAAACGTTGTGCTGTGACTAACGTGACTGAATCTTCGACAATTGAATTTGCAATTGCCTCTGCTGCTTCAAGTCTTGCGAAACGTTCATCGGCTACGGCATCAACCTGCAATCACACAATCAACATACTTAGAACCTACCCTCAACACCTGCGGACTCTAAGCCCAGCCACGGTAACACATGAACTCCGGCATCGCGAGTCTTCTTTTGCGCGGGTTCGCCAAAATAGAGAGCTGTGCCCGTGATGACTCCTGCGAGTCCAGTGTAGAAACTTACTCCGGCAATCGTTCGGTAAGTGCCGTACCGATCGGCGGCGCTTTGGTCACAATTCGAACCCCGTGGCTGTAGGTTGCATTGAGTCGAGTCGGCTCGATGCCGACTCGAAAGTGCCAATAACCCCGTTATGCCCGAGACAAGCAGCCCAGCGCCCCCAACTCCAAACCCCGCCCAGGCGGCAGTTCGCATCGTGGAGGTCCCGGCGTTGGCAGTATTGCCGGATTGAGCGGGTTGCCCAACGACCTTATTGGGGGACGCTTCGAACGTAAATCGAAGTTCTCTGGCTTCGCCTTCGAGCATGGCGGCGATTTGTTCTTGCTGTTGATTGCCAAATCTGGCTGTGACCTTGTGAGTCCCGGGATCGACGAGCCACCCCGACTCGTACGATTCCGAAGGGAGCGTCGCGCCGTCGACTTGCACCGACACCGCCTTCGACTCGACTCCCACAACCCGAATCAGCAACTTCGGAATGCGCAATAACAATGCCGAACGTTCCACCTGAGCTTCGCCGCGGTTACGAGCCTGTACGGTTGGCTCGCCCACGCCGTCACTCAGTTGCGTTGCCTCCTGATAAAGGTCTGCCGCGGCGACGAAGCGCCCCAATTTGACGTCGGCGCGCGCCATGTGTACAGCCAATGCCGGTAGCTTCACGATTGAATAGGCCCGCGTGTACTTGTCTAGCGCCTCTCCAAAATGACCGGAATTGAAGGCAGCCAGCCCTTGAGCGGCCAACTCATAAGCATCATTGACAGCCGCATCATCTTGCGCCAGCGACGGCTGCGTCGCGAACACAAGGCAGGCGAAAAGCATGGCCGCCACAGTTTGTAAGGGCCCATTGCTCAGACTGATTCTGGACGATAGTGCAGCGGCGATACGTCGCGTCCTCATTTACTGAACTCCTTGGGTGGCCTTTTTCTGCCGGAGGCCAAAGGTATTCTCGACGGTTTCCGAGGCGACGGGTGCTGGCGCTGGCAGGGCCTTTGGGATGGCGCCGCTGGCGACGAGGTTGCCTGCGCCAATTGAGCTGGAAGCCCTGTCGTTTTCTTCCTTTGAACTTGCTGCGACAAGAATGGGCTTCGAGTCGCGATTGGACTTGGCTAGGCTGGAATCACCTTTGAGTTTTTTCGGCGACGCCGACAAGTCAGCGGAAGCGCTCTTGTTGGCCAGCGATGGCGGCGGCGCCGGGGACGCAGCAGGCACTGTTGGCGGCACCTGCGCTGGATCTTGGCCGGCCACCGGAGCCACGGGTAAATCACGCTTAGCTGCCAGGTTGGACGCGACACTCGCAGCGTCGAGGGCCGCTGCGTTGCTTGCTGAATGGGACCCCGCGTTGAATCGAACTATGGCCGCAACTAGTAGCCCCGCGACGAGCAAACCCCCCAAATATAACCAATTGTTTCGGCGCTTACGGAGCACCATGCTTTCGGCGAGTGTGAGAATTGAGGGTGCGTCGGTAGTTGAAATACCGCCTGAATAGGCCAAAGGTCGATGCGAACGCTTAGGCACCAGAGCAGAGTAGCGTGCAGGGGGCGGTTCAGAGTACAGTTGCGGTACTGCGAGCGACGCGCTCACTTCGAGACCGCACACGAAACGGAGTACGTCCGCGGCTTCGGCAATCGACAGAAAGCGCAAGCCTGGTTCGCGGTTTACACAACGCGCAAACCATTCATCGAAACCCGTGGGCACCTGCGCTATGTACGACGGTACCGGTAGCGGATCGGAGCATATGGCAAGTAGCAAACCCCCTAAGGTTTCAGCTGCAAATGCGTGGTACCCCGTCAGACATTCATAGGCGACGATGCCGAATGACCAAATGTCCGTGCGATGATCGACGATGCGCCTGCCGGAGGCTTGCTCGGGGCTCATGTATTGAGGCGTCCCCATAATGGAACCGGTGATGGTCACGGGTGCATCCGTTAGATCCAAATGCAAAGGCTTGGCGATGCCGAAATCCACCAACTTGACGATGCTCTCGCCGGCATCTTCCGATAGGAAAATATTTCCCGGTTTGAGGTCGCGGTGGACGATGCCCATGCCATGGGCCCACGTGACGGCCTTGGCTACCTGGGATAAAATCGTGCCGGTTTCGCGCGGCGACAGTGGGCACTTTTCAGACAGGCGCTCCGCCAGCGATTGTCCGCGCAACAATTCCATTGCGATGTACGGGACCCCTTCGTCGATTCCGAAGTCGAATATCTGTACGATGTTGGTACTTCGCAGGGATGCTGCCGACTGCGCTTCACGCTTGAAACGAGCCAAGGCCTCTGGAGATTCAGCAAATGCCGGATCGAGAAGTTTTACGGCAGCCGCACAATTCAACTCCAGATGCTCGGCTTCCCATACCGCGCCCATGCCCCCTTCACTGAGCTTGCTGATCAAACGATATTTACCAGCGATGACGCGGTTATCCGGCATGCGTGTCCGCCTCGATACTTTCACTAAACTTTAGACCAGAATTGTAGCGAAGGAAATACCTGTCGTCGTCAGCTCCTACATTGATTTACATTCATTTCAAGGCGAGGCAAAGCCGAACGGCCGCAAGGGCTTGCCCATGCAATTTCCCAGTGGTCAGGTCGCCCCAGCGCCGAATGACGAAAAACTTACGCAAGCAGCGAGCGGATGGCGGTGAAGTGTTCGTTCGGGCGACATGGTGCAATCACCCGGGAATTGCGGGCCTTCGCGGAACTCAAGGCCATCATATGTAAAGGCATTCTAGTCGGGTGAGAAAGGCGCTCACCGCGACGCATTTACTGTGGGCTTCGATGATTACGGGGCGACAGAGTGGGATTGCCCATGGCAAATCGGTCCTCGATTTTGTTTGGGGCATGACGGCACGGAATCAGGGGGACCGTGTCGTTGATTTCGCCTGAGTAGTCGGATGTGCATCTTCTGGCTTTTTCCTAGCCCTTTGGGCTTCCCCAATCCCTTCAGGCTATCCCTTCAGGCTATCCCTTCAGGCTATCCCTTCAGGCTATCAGGCTATCCCTTCGGGCTAGAGCTGATCCTAACCCTATCGCTGGCCCATTTTCGGGCTCCAATTAGGGATTGGGGGAGGGTCAGGATTAGCAAAAAAGGATTTGGGTTAGCCGGAAGCCAGAAGGGATAGCCTGAAAGCAAAAAGCCTGAAGGGATAGCCTGAAAGCGAGAAGCCAGAAGGGGGCAGCCGGAAGGGGCGCGCGGCACTGGATCGGAATGGACGACAATCCGAGAGTGATCGGGTAGACTTTCACCTCGGGGTTCGCTATGAGCGTACTAAGAATTATCGGGGTTGCAGGCTGTGCGTCGGTTGTCTCCGCGTCCATTCAATTAACGGTAATTGGCTGTACGGGAAATGCGGGTCACAACAACCCGGATGCCTCTACGGGTACGGCGAGCGGCACCGACACTGGTAACAGTACGGGGATGGGCACAGGTTCAGTTACCAGCACGGGCGCAACCACGGATACGTGTAAGAGTACCGCTACGCACACGACTACGTTTGACGGGCCCGGTTATAATGAATGTGGTGTGTGGATATGCGGAATTGCGGGGCCC
>PMCK01000207.1 GCA_003154095.1 Myxococcales bacterium
CCCATGGCTTGGTACGTGTCGAAAAATGCGCAGCCGACTTCCTCGGCTACTGCGCGCTGTTCCTTCACCAATAATGGAATAAACGATGCGCTGGTAAGGGAGTCGCCATTTCGAACCGCTCGATCCATCGCACCGACGACTAAACAGCTCGCCTCCGAGATTGCGCTTTTTTGCTGCAATAAGACCTTCTTCATCGTGCTGTGAAAGTCGACGAGCGAGTAAGCCAGGCCATCGGCGCTCTCGTTGGCTCCGAACTCGTAAATCACAAGATCGGGATTTCTCCAGCGAAGTTGCTCGGCATAGTGCGCGTCGTCCTGCTGATCCAAAAATCTCAGCCGGGCCCCCTGAATTCCAATAGCGTCGAGAACGACACCAGGAACATCGCGTTCGAGAATTACTCCAAATAGCCGTGACGTTCCGTGCGTAGTGAGCAATTCCAATTCATGTGGCCCCTCGGGCACTTTCCACTGTGCAGTCTTGAACTGCTTCTCTGCGCTTTGCGTGGAAAGGTCTCCAAGGACTTGTTCGTCAATCCGCACTCGCATTGACCCGCCGTTAGGCTCCGCAACGTATGCGAGTTCGAATCGGGATACTGAACGCCCGATATCGCCACGTTTGGCGGTCCCGATTCGAAGTAGCGTGTTAGGGGGCGCCTTGAAACTGACTCCGCCGAGCCCGTNNTCGTGAAAATAGGAAGGCCACGCATTGGCGACAAGTGTAAAGCCATGCCCCGCGTCGCCGAAAGTCGCCTGGAGCAGGCGGCGCAACGTACCTGATACATAGTCACTGGCGACCAATGAATCACCGAAATGAACGATGCGCGTCGTTGCGGAATTTTTTCGCGCTGCCGTTGATTTCAAAGCGGCGTAGAAATGACTCATCCCTTGGTTGTCAGAATCTTCAATGTGCACCGGGGGCAGTTTGGTATCGGTCAACCCGTTACTTGAAGTTTCTTCTCTCGCGACAGGAATCACACCTTGCTGGTGCGATTGAGTCGCCGTGGACTGAGAATTCCGCTCACCTTGATTGTTGCTCTCTTCGGCAAGCTTCGATTCACCCACTGTTCGCTGAACCCGCACTGCCACACTCGGTGACAAGAAACTCCAGCTTTTGCGCGGACCGATTAGATGCAGCGGGCCCCACATCGTTTGGGTCTGCAGTGCCGCAGCAAGTGCCACCATAATCAGCACCGCCGTCACCGGACGAGACCGTAAGGCGTTTGGCGGTTGTGGATCCTTAGACCTATCTGACCGAGTGGTTCTGCGGTCAAACTCAGCTGGCGATTGGGCTGAGGGACTTGGTTTCACTTTCGCCGATTGCGTCAACGCGAACAACTCGCATCGTTAAGTTGTCGACATAAGGCCCTTAACAATCGACGTTCTTGATCAGTTGCCGTTCCGGCAGCGACCTTCGCCTTCAATGCATTTTTCTTTGCGCGCTCCTGGACGAGTTCCATACTGATCGAAGGGTCGGTTGCCTGAGTCTGTGCGGCAGGCCCTGCGATTGCCGACAACTTGCTTTGCGCTGATCGCCCGCTATTGGGTCCCAAGGCTGCCGCAGCTGAGCTAGCGCGCGGTTCGGGGCTCGGTGCTGCTGCTGCGGGGCCTGCCGACCCATAAGTATTTGCGGTACCCGACGCTGAACCCAGGACGTGAGCGGGCTTAGTCTTAGGCAATTCGTCTACGGCCACGACATTATCGTGAAGATTGGCCAAGGTGTTTTTCGCTTTACTGCGACGGGCCGAGTCAAGGCTAGCTTCGTTGACAAGCGTGTCCAGTATTGCCCGCTTTTCCTCGGTGGTGGTGGCTTTTGCAGCTCTCTCGAATAGCGCGTCTGCCCATTGACCCTCAATCTGGTCGAAAGACGGGTCTTGCCTCTGCGAAGCGTTGTTTGGAATTTTAAGTAGTTGGGAGTGGGCCTCCTCGTACTTGCCCGAGTTGGCGAGATCTTTGGCTTCCTGGAGTAGTTGGATATTGGGATTTGGGGGACTGGTTCCAATGTGCAGAATCCCAACCGCTCGACTCGTTCGCCCACTAGCGACAACTAACGCGAACATGAGCACGACCATGCAACCGAGAACGGTTACACCCCAACGCACCGACCGTGACATGCTGGACCAGGCCAACTTGAGTCGGGTCGAATGGCTAAGAACACCGGTGCTTTCACCCACCCCAAGCAGAGCCGCCAGTTTTTGCGTCTCATCGGGTGTTGGACGATAAACCTCTCCGGCAGGAATGAATTTGAGTACGATATCGCCGAATTCGACTACGTCGCGAGCTTCAATCAGACCCCGTTCCAAATCGACACCATTAATCCTGAGGCCATTGGAGCTCTTCTTATCGATGATTTCGTATCGGTGTTCCTGTAAGTAGTGAATTTCGGCGTGGACGCGACTGACCGAGGCATGGTTGACGGTAATGTCGCAATTGTCGCCGCGGCCCAGGGTCTGTCTCCCCTCGGTCAAGATGTACTCACAGCCAGGAGTTGGTCCAACGACCATGACGAAGCGATCTTTACTGGAAGCCAGTAGGGGGCCCGGAACACCTGAATTTAACGTGTCATTCCTGATGTCACCTGCAACTTGTGCGGCTGCTTCGTCCGTTATGATCTCGAGTCGATAGTCGCCTAGCTGAATCAGATCTCGCGGCCCAACGGGATGGGATTCGCCTGCCCGAATACCGTTCACGAAGCATCCGTTGTAACTACCGACGTCGATCAAAAACCAACTTCCGCTCTGTTTTACAAGTCGTGCTTGTCGGCGGGATATGTTGCGTTCAGTCAGTCGAATTGTGTTTTCTTCACCCCGCCCGAGCGTATATTCGCTGCGCACGAGTTGGACGACGGTTGTTGCACCTTGGTCGTCCTCAATCGACAGTTTCCACATTACAGTGGCTAATCCTCGCATTGAACGCAGCGACAAGCCAATGTGCGCATGCAGCGGATTCCGGGAAAGTTACGCAGCGGCGTCGATTACGTTTGCAGGCCTGTCGGCCAAGTCCGGATTCCACCGGGGAAACGCTAGGTGTACTGGCCCAAGAATCGACTTGTTCGGAACGGACAGTCGACGTTGGCAACGGACTAGTGTGTTCTCCGAGCCATTCACAAGCACGCTTAGTCCAATCGGAACAACTCGTCTACGTCGTCGCGCGTTAGCCGCTTTGCGCCGCCGGAGTCTTCGGTGAGCACCGTCGCAACGAGATCCTTCTTCCGCTGTTTCAATTGAAGTATCTTTTCTTCGATTGTACCAGCGGCCACCAAGCGGTAGACGGTGACAACCTTGTTCTGACCTATGCGGTGCGCTCGATCCGAAGCCTGATCTTCAACTGCCGGATTCCACCAAGGATCAAAGTGAATTACGGTATCCGCACCCGTAAGGTTTAACCCGGAACCACCGGCTTTTAGACTAATTAGGAAAGCCGTACAAGTGGGATCGTTTTGAAACCGATCGACTCGATCGGCGCGATCGATGGTGCTGCCATCCAGATATTCGTACTTAATTTTATCTTCGTCCAGCGCTTCACGCACGTAGCGTAACATCGACACGAATTGGCTGAAAATGAGTACTCGGTGACCTCCCGACTCGACTTCATCGACTAACTCGCGTAGCGCTGCCAATTTTCCACTGTCGTCATGGTCAAATTCGCGTGGCAATCCGAGCAATCGCGGATCACAGGCCGCCTGTCGAAGCTTGGTCAGCCCTGCCAGGATGTGAAGCTGGCTTCTGGCTACGCCCTGCCGGTCGACTTCTCCCATTACTTGGGCCCGAACCTCGCGCAATACTTGCAAATAGATTGCCTTCTGGTCGGGCGCCAAATCGATGATCTTGTCGACCTCGATCTTTGGCGGCAGCTCCTTCACGACTTCGGATTTCGTACGTCTCAATATGAAGGGGTGAATAATGGCNNTTGGGCAGTGGTCCAAGAAGTCCAGGGCTAACGTACTCGAAAATGCTCCAGATTTCGCTCAAGCGATTTTCTATTGGCGTACCAGTAAGGGCAAGTCGTCGACTGGCGGGGAGGCTTTTTGCGGCGTGCGCTGTCGCACTTGCTGGATTCTTTATATTTTGTGCTTCGTCCAGGATCGCGTAATCCAACCGTAGATCGTTCAATAAATCGATATCTCTGCGAAGGAGTGCATAACTAGTAATGATAACATTGGCTTCATTGAGCTCGAGGCGATTCTCCTTGCGACCAGCGCCATGCCATAGAGCCGTAGTAAGCGAGGGCGCAAACCTTTCTATTTCGCGCTGCCAATTGGTTACTACGCTGGTAGGCGCTACGATCAGCGCGCAAAGTGGCTGTTCTTTGCTTTCCTGCTTAAGCAATAGCAAAAGCGCAATAGTCTGAATAGTCTTGCCGAGACCCATGTCGTCGGCGAGTACGCCGCCCGAACCAATTTCATGAATGAAGCGAAGCCACGACAACCCTTGTTCTTGATACGGACGAAGGACTGCCTTCAGATTCTTTGGTTTCTTGGCGGGCTTGATCGAGTCAATGTTCGAAAGACGTGCGAATAGTTGTTTGGCCCCTGCAGATACGACACCTTCGTCTGCCTGTTCCAAAAGTTCCTGGATGCGCCCGACCTGTGAGAGCGGTAGCTTTCCGGATTTGCCAGCCGCGGACATTACCTCGATTTCTCGGTCAATCAATTGTTGCACGCGATCGGCATCGAAGGGCGCAAAGGTGTTGTCAGAAAGTCGAACGTACTTCTTACCTTCGCGCAAACATCGTTCGAGTTCGGTCCGCTCAACGCCAACTCCACCTGCCTCCCATACAAATTTAACGTTCAGCCAGTCAACTCCACTAGAAACTCTTGCCTGCATCATTACGGGTTGATTCCGTACTTGGGTTCCGACGAATTCCTCGGGTATGTAAAGACGCCAACTTTTTGGAATTTGTGGAATACCGTCGGACCAAAATCGGATCGCGCGTTCTCCGTTGGCGACGAATGATTCCCCCGTGTCGTTGGGAAAAAGTCCGGCGTCCAACAGTAATTGAACGGCTTGCTGCTGAGCGACGATATCGCACCGGATGCAACGGGCGAGTTTTTGCCCGTCGACCGGTGGAAACACGAGAATGGGTGGGGATATCCCATCGGCGCGAACTTCAATCTCAGTGTCGCCGTAAAGTGCTCGCAACGTTGCGTTTGCTTCAGTCAGCCCCCCCCCGGCACGCAGCACGAATTTTGGCTGCATATCCATGACTTGTGCGACTTGGGAGAGATCAGGTAGTTCAGCGCCAATCTCGCTGGCGACTCGGGGCACGCCCGATGTGATTAGTCCGACTAATTCATTGGCCGATTCGGCAATGGTCGGGCTGCGCAAGAACCGTCTTAGTGCCGCTGGCGACACGCGACGGTCGATTGCTCGCGCGATCCCCTCGCTCGTATCAATATGCCAACCGGGGGCGCCTTCGAACCAGCCGCCATTGGCCAATGAGAAGCGCCGGCCGTTTCCTTGTCGTTCAAAGGTGAGCTTTGCGACGAGTGTATCTCCTCCGACCATTTCCAGATCAATTCGCGGTCGCAAAACGTCATCAGCGAAGCGAAGCTGCATCAATGCAGGCTCGAGAAGCACACGCCGCTCTCGTAGCAGTGGCAAGAGCTCTGCCGTATCCTCGCCCCGAATGTCGACCGCCGGATGCCTGGGATTTCCGCTTTCGAATCGAGCCAAGACTCGCAGTGCATCGCGATCGGGTGTGGGACTCAAGGCTTGCCACCCGAGTGCTACGCTTGGTAGTAGAGGAACTCGGGCTTCTGTATCGAGCACAGTCACGGTAAGTGCACCCGCACGCACATGAACTCTAAATTCCAAATGTAATGTCTTGATGGCCCCAGGAGGTGGCAACCAGGCACCAATCCCGGTATGCCGAATGGTGGTGTCGGGGACGACAGCCGGCTGTGGGTTACCGATCGGGGCAATGGCGGGGGCGGGAGGTGGACGCCGCCGCCGATCTCGGCGACGTGAGTTCTTCTGCTCTGAGCCCTGCGTTTGTTGTGCCGTGGATGACGGAGCTGGAGCTGGAGCGGGTTCGCGACGAGGAAGCCGGGCGCGCGCTTGATTGCGAACGGTGATGAGCAAGGCTGCGACATGCTTACAATGTTGATTGGTTTTTTGGAACGCAGGACACGTGCAGCGCGAAGTTATTCCTTCACCGCCCAAGCGCATTGTTACTTCGTAGGGATCGGGATCGGAACCCTTTACCTTGCCGCTAGCGGAATCAGCATCGACTGAAACCTGTTCGACGACCCTGCGCTTTTCGTAATCGAGTCCACGCAGAAATGTGCGGGCACCGAGCAACCTACGAAGTCCGCGGTCGGAAAGTGTTGAAAGGGCGTCAGCCAATGTGGACGACAACTTTTTGCCTCTAGAAGTTGAGTGATTAGAACATGTACGGGACGAATGTCAGTGCGGCTATGACGGAAGTCTTGGCAAGTAGTCTCACGGTCGGCGTACTATTCACCGCAAGGTGATGTAGGACGCAATCGCCCGCCGAAAGCTCCGGCGCCGGCAAGGTTCGCGACGAACGCGCACGTACGTTGCCGGCAAAGTCACTGGCGACCTCGAAAACGAAACCCGCCACGTAGCTGGCTACTGCAACCTGACCCAGATACATTGCCAGCGCTTGTCCTACCAAGCCAGGACTTTTTGTAAGCCATACCAATGTCAGCCCCAGCATCAGAGCGGGAGCGACGACGGCCGTCGTGGAGGAGGATAATCGCTTGGTGGACTCCCTGGCTGCTACGTCCACGCAGGTTCGATAACTAGGAGTAAATTCAGCGGGTATTCGTGTGAGCCCAGCGTCTCTTGGGAACCCGCCCAGTTGGCGCCGAACCTCACTTACAAGGGCTTTGCTCGCCCGCGAACTCGCAGCCAATCCAAGGGCCATGGGCATTACAAACGCGACGGAACAGACAGCCAGAGCGGCAAACGCTTCGGTTCCGAATAACCGAGCGCCAGAGTCCTTGGCCATCGTGCCGATTGCATAGGCAGCCAACAGCGGAATGCCAACGGAACACTGCGTTTGAACTGATATTGCTCGAGACGAGGCAACACGGGTGGCCTCTTCAAGACGAATCAGCCTACGTTGCCCCGCATCATCGCGTCGGTTCTTTACGAAAAATGCGGCGCGCCGGGCCAAGACAATAAGTGGCAACGTCGACTGCAATGTGACGGAAAAAGGAATAGCTATATTCATGCCCAGTAGGCACAACATCAGCGAAAAAATACGGACGTTTGCAATTGGTACCGGCGCGCTGATGCGAACTATGAAGGTCAGCAGGGCCACGAGAGCCAACAGTGGGACAGCGAGCCCGGCGAGGCCCAAGACTAGGCCTGTATTCCAAGAGTTATCGGTGGATTGGCGAGCGGCTGCTCGAAGTTGACGGCTAACGATGAAGTCTTGCCAATGACTCAGCAAAAATGGAAACAAAAGACCCATTATGCCACACAGTGAAAGTCGAACACTAAACTCAGGCGTTAGCCAAATGGCGCAGCCGCATATCGCGCCGAGTGCGACCACGATATATACGGCCTCTGCCCGCAAGAACGCGGCGGCCGGGCTGCGCGATTCAAGCGACCTGGCTGCGCCGGCGCCAAAAACGCTTGCGAGGGCTCCAAATGCCCGCATCACGACGGGCAAGAGCAGGTACGCATGTTCCGCGGAAAGTCGTGCGCTGCCCACGCTTCGCCATAATGCGAGTACGACCAATGTATTTACACATAGCGCCGAGCAAAACGCGTCAAGCATGTGAGGGATCAGTTGACCTAATTGGACCCCCGCGGTGTCAGCAATTGCAGACGGATTTCGAGGGTCGATTTCAGGCAGATTCGCATCCCGCGAAGCGACGTACGTACCCATCTGAGCCGCTATTCGATAAGTGGTTCCGGAAGTCTGAAGAACGAACGAGGCCAACAGTGCGCCAATCGTGAAATTCACGAGTACGCGGAGCGTGTCTAATAAAACGGCGGCACCTCCCGAGGGGGAAACCGTTGACTGAAGCGCCCAACAGAGTGCAAAAATCCCTGCGCTTATGGCGAATCCGGCCACTTCGATTAAGAGCGCCAAAGACAATGACGAACGGAGCACTGTCAGCAATAGGCGATCGGCATTCGAAAATGCTGAAATAACGGTGCGCAGTGCGGCCGCCCTGGCCCAACGAACCGTAAGGTACGCGGCTAGATTTGCTGCAGCGGCTCCAGTTAACCCGGCGACAATCGTATAGGCAATTTGATAAATGCCAGAACGAGCATTGGCTGCCGGCGAGGTAACTAGGCTCGACAATGCCCACGATATCAACGCCATGCAGACAACTGCACCAGTTGCCCGTAAGCACTTCACGAGTCCGGCATCGGTCGCGCGATACATGGCGAGTAGTGCTCTTCGTGCGTCTCCGAAACCCATTGCGTTTGCTGCACGAACCGGCCACATGAGCAGTACGGATGCCAGTAGGCACGCAAAGTAAATTGCCGAAGTGAGACCTATAGTTGTCACGTGACCGCCAATGAAACGATTCCCACGCACTCTTTCCGGGTAACCTTCGAAGATACCCGAGAATGGTGACTGCGGCTTTCCCCCTTAAAGGACCGTTTCAGAGGTTCGCCGGCCAAAGTCGACCGCACGCTTCCCCGGCTTTTGGCACCATCTCAAGGTCGAAAGCCCAAAGACAAGCATCGCCTAGCACGGCGCTGGATTGTAGCAAGGGCTCCTAGCGATTAACAGCCAGCCGCGTTTGGTGAAGAACCCTATATATGCTCAATAATACCGAATACTTGAGCGATTGAAGTGTCTACCGTCGCGCGCCCCCACATGCAGTAAGTGCATGGGCACTCGAAATTGAGCAAGCGGTTTTCCGCATCAACGCGGTATCTCTTTTCCTTGCATTACCATCATGTGGTACTTGCCGAACTCATTTTGACCCAATGTAAAAAGTACTTCGATGAGCAGGCGGTACGGTGTCGATCCATCCGCCACTATTATTGCATCGGAAGTTGAAGCGTCTTGCCCTTTGGCTTCGCGTACACGTCGATCGATCTTTCGTGCGGCTTGCAACGCGTTGCCAAGCTTGACGATGTACACGTCGTTCGGGCCGCTTCTCTTTTCTTGAGCGCCGACTCCGGTCTGCGCCAGAGACTCGCGTCCCGGGAGGTCCAAGACCTTCTTATCGCCAACCAGGATTTGAGATTTCGAGACGGTAATGACCACGCCTTCCTCGCTGGGTTGCGAGTGAACAATCGATTTGGGAAGGCGCAAATCGTCATTTTGCGGAACCGACGCACTCGACTCGCCTAAGCTCTTCAGGAGGAACACCAAAATGATGGTCATCATGTCGAGCATGGCCGTGATATTGAGGAAATTGACCTCGGGCTCAGCGGCGTTGCGCCGAATTGACTTGCGGAGTTCCGCCTTGAATCGAGTAACCCCTGAGATAGCTGGCGAACCTGGAGTCGATGAACTCATAGAGGCACCTTGAACGCCACGTCCGTAAACAATGTCTTGTTCTTGTCCCGCATGTCGACCCGCAATGCGTCGATTACACTGATGATAGTCTGGTAATCCGTGCCAGGGTTAGCCGTTACGTAAAACTGATTCTCATCGGCAAAATCCGGCGATGCCGATTTCAATTTCGACGCACAGGCGTTGAGCGATTCGAAATCATATTGCCCAGATATCTTGGGAATAGCTATCCCAACACCAGGACCCGTGCATCCGGGTGCGACATTACCGCCAGCCGCCTTAATCGAAAATCCGTCGTTGACGATCAATATCGTCAAATTCAGGGCCATGCTTTGGATGTCTTTTCGAACGCCTTTGCCTCCACTTGCAGGAGGGGTCGTGTCGATAGTGGCGGTAAACGTGACGGCAATTGTTGCAAGAACAAATATCAATATATTCGTAATGATATCGAGGAAGGGGATGATGTTGAGCTCGCCCCCTTCGTCGTCTGGTGATAACTCCTGGGGCACAACGAGGCGACGAATTTTTGCTCTTTGGGCAGCAGTGAGCGACGGGCTCTGTTCCATAGGTCAGGTTACCGGCTGCTAGTGCTGTCCAGAGGCCTTCTGCAACGTCAACAAGTTGAACGTCCGTTCCATAACGGATTCGAGGTCATGCTGGATTGCCTTCGATCGCGTTTGCAAAATTATGTGCGTTATCATGCAAACAACCGCAATGCTGAGACCCAATGCCGTGTTGTACATGGCTTCAGCAATGCCGTTTGACAACATGGCTTGCTTGTCTGACTGCGAGAGGCCCGGCGCCGCAATCGCTGCAAATGTCGCAATTAGCCCGCTTACCGTGCCGAGCAGACCGATCAAAGTCGCAATGTTGGCGAGCGACCAAAGTGCGCCGATCCGCTTTTCAACTTGAGGCTTGAGTTCGGACAGCTTTTCACTCAAAGAAGCGTCGATATCATCAGGCGATTTGTTGGCGTGAGTCAGTCCGGCCCGCACGAGCTGTAGCACCGGGTAGTCACTGGCCTCACATAGCTTGATTGCCCTATCTATATTGCCGGCCGCAACCAGCTTTTTCACTTGGGCGAAAAATTCCTTGGAATTTACCCGGTACCGCGTCATTTGGAACACGAAACGTTCAACAACTATCGTGAAAACGACCGCCGACGTAATGAGATTAAATACGATAAACGTCGGGTTGTGTTTGAACGCCGAAATGAGTTGGCTTGACCGGCTGGTTCCTTCGGCTGCGAGAAGCAGAAGCTGCATTCCCCTGTCCCTTTCGTACTGCCATCTAGGCGTTGAGGCTTGCTCCGCGCAAAAGCACGGTAAAGCAATCGCGACTATAACCGCCGGACAATTACGAACGCAAGCAGAGCTTCTTCAGGGGCTGACGATGCTTTCCCTAAACATCGGCATTGGGGCCGATTGATTCGAGACGCGTAACGCACGATATTAGGTTGCCCGTTCTAGAGTCGTTATCAATTTGGCCGTTCGGATGTCATGCGTCCAGCACTGGGCCATGCCCCACATACATAATACCGGCCAGGCTATTCGGAGCTTGAGACTCCGATTGAATGCCAAGGAAGTTGACACAACTGCCCGATTATCAGGCGCATGTTGTGACTTTTTCCAATCAAAGGCGACATATTCCGACGATTATCGAATCAATCCACCACAAATGTCGGTTCTGTTCCCCGGATACTTGAATCGCATCCGTAACCGCCGGACAATTCGGCGTAGGCTCGTTCCAATCGACCGAACGAATCCAGGGCACCAATCAGCCGGTCCATCTTGGCAGTCAGAGGTCCGGTAGGCTAACGATGGGAAAATCCTCGAAATTAGAAAATTCCCTCTTGGCGCGAATATA
>PMCK01000472.1 GCA_003154095.1 Myxococcales bacterium
TTTTTCGTTAACCTTTGATAGTCCGACTATAAGCATTATACTTCGGCTTCCCCTATTATAATAGCGCTCTAGCATATCGAACAATCGGGCGTTAGGGGCCTTAGCCTCCAGGACTTGGTAAATCGTTAGGTTGGGCAAGGTCTTCTGTTGGTGAGTTGGCGCAGCGTTTTTGAAAAGGGTCGTTCGCATGTTCAACTATTCAAAGCTTCTAGCGGTTGGAATCATCGCCCTGACGGGCGCTTGCTCAAGTAGCAACGGTGCGGATGGCGCCGGCTCAGGAGCAGCCGCCAACAATGGTTCCGTAGGTGGCAATGGCGCTGGAGCAAACAACGGTGGCTCGGCTAACGGCACCAACGGCGGTACCGGCAACGGCGGCGCAGCCAATGGAACCGATGGAGGAAGCGGAAATACTACAGTAGGTGGAGACGGCAATGTTGGTGGTGCCGGCACGGCTGGTTCAGGAAATACAGTCTGCGGCACTGCGCTTTGCGCGTCAGCTACCGCCTGCGGCAGTATCACTGATCCTTGCACGGGCAACCTTGTCGAGTGCGGTTTTACCAATTGCCCGCAGGTTCTATGCGGAGTCGTTACACCGAATGAGTGTTATCCTTGCACCGCAACGACTTGCGCGGCAGAGGGGAAGAACTGCGGGTCCATATCGGATGGTTGCGGTGGAGTACTAGATTGCGGCACCTGCACGGATCCTGAATGCTGCGGCTGCGCGCCGACGGGCACCACTGGTGTCCCAAACGTGTGCAGTTCTGGCAGCACCGCCGGCAGCGGTCTCCCCCAGGTCTGTATCGCCGGCTCGCAAGGGTGCCTCTGTGATTCGAGGGGAGGTTGTGCGCCCGGGCTAACTTGTAACACCGCAAGGAACCCCACCGTTTGCTGCAGTGGCACGAATTGCGACCTTCCTGCGAACGTTCCCACAGTCGCAACTTGCAGTGGAACGGGTACGGCCCGCTGCACTCCCGGCATAACGATCCCAACTGCCTCGGGGACAACCGACAATTGCGGCTATCCATCAACGTCGTTCAAAGAGAACGCGTTCATTTGTGGTATCAACGCGACAGGTGGTGGTGCGGCCCCAGGCCAGGTTCAGGCGTTCTTCAATGACGAGATGTCGACCACGCTGGGCTGCACCCAGAATGGCTACACCGTTACACCGATGCAATCTAATCCAGCGTACGCCTTTTACCCAAACACTGGAGACCCAGCCTGCGTGGACGTCAATGGTCGCCCGATGCGGCCGTCACTTTTCATTACGGACATCACGAATGACCCCAATTGCAAGGCTGGTGATCAGCAGCAGGGCGGTAAGCCCTACGACCCAGTTGCGGTCTACGGAACTTGGAAGGCAGCCACGAATGGAACCCCAGACGCCAACCCCACGGCGTTCAACTATTGGGATCTCGGTACCAATGCTGACCCGGTTCCAGCAGCGATTGCCGCTAAGTGCCCCTGCCAGCCACCACCCGCAGGAGTGCCCCTTCCTAGTTCTAGCGGTTACAACGGGGGCAATGTCGCGGCTTACAACAATTGTCCGGGAACCTCCGGTCAGGCCAAGGGTTTCGGTACCGAGGCCGAGTACGAGGCAGCCTTGGTGTCGGGCCACTCTTACCGCCTTCAGATCATTGGACACGACGGCGATCAAACGCAAGGCGGCGACTCGGGCGAGGCCTGCGTAACGTTCTGCGCTGGAACTGGCGTTTGCGTGCCACTGACCTGCCTCGACTACCCTGCCACCGCCATCGGTCAGCAGTCTGATGGCTGCGGAGGACTCACCCCCCCTTGCAACACCTGCAAACCGGCGACGTGCGAACAACTCTGCCCCCCAGTTACTGGCTCAACTCCCTTGTGCAGCTCTGTCGGGGACAACGTTGTCTATGCCATCAGTTGCCCGAAGAGTGACAACTGTGGCGGTACGGTAAACTGCTATTGCAAGATCGGGTAACCGCCGCAGAATTCAGTCGAACAGCATTTATTCGAAAACAATCAGCATTCGTCGTCGAGTGGCCGCGAAGTCGGGCGGCTCGACGGCGGGGCTCAAGTCTGGTCGTGTTCAGCTAAGAGCCCGACATACTAGCAACCGTTCACTGTCCAGGTGTCGAACGGTGTCATGTTACCGTCGACTACATCGTAGCAACTTACCGTCGCTTGGCAGCCATCGACGGTAACGTGGCAGAAATCGTTATGCAAGACGTCTAACGCCACGAGACTTTGCCCTAGGGCACAATCGTAGGTGTCCGACCGCGGGTTGCCCGCGGCATCGGTGCCAGTAACAACGGTAGGCGTCGTTACTTCTATGTCGCGCGACGCGCCACCAACTGCCCCTGTTTCAACGAATACGACCCCGGTACCATCAGTGGTGCACTTGCCTGCCGTCTTCGGACAAGTGCGGGTGTAAACGTGCGTATGCGAACCGAATATGACGTTCACCTTGTTCCGTTCGGCTAGATCAACCCATGGCAGACCAGCCGCAAAGGAAGGGTGATAACTGCAGGCATACACGGGCTCGTGTAGAAAGAGGAACTTGAGCTGAGCGCTCTGCGCCTCCGTGCTGGTAAGGACAGACTCCAGCCAAGTTGTTTGGGGGTCACTCCAGCTGGTTTGAACGCCCGACACATGCTCACTGTCGAGCATGACGAAGAGCGTATTGGCATACGTCAGGGTGTAATATATTCCGTTCTCGGAGCTAACCCCGAGGCTCTGCTGGGCCAATAAATGCTGCTTCCAAAAATTGAACCAATTGCCGCCCAGGATGTCATGGTTACCTACGGTGGCAAAGTAACGGGCCAGCGATCCAAAGCTGGCCGCACAGGTTGTGTCAGAATGAAAGTCAGACGCTCCGATTGCAGTATCGTGCTGGGTCCAGAATGCACCTCCAACAGAGCTATCCACCAGATCACCATTGCTGAACGCCGCTATTGCGCTCGAATCGATCTGGTTCATTTGGTTCACTGCAATTTGCATGTTGGTGTTGCTGGCACTCGCTCCCGCGTGCACATCGCCAAAGACGAAGAAGGTGAAGCGNNCCGCAATTGGCATCGTCCGCCTGCAAGTTGGCGCATTGCGAAGCACCACCCGCGTCGGTATTGGACGTGGCGCCGCATAGCGTCTCGTTGGACTGGCAGGGGTTGATACACTGACCCCCTGTACACAGCGTGCCTTGCCCACACCGGGTGCCACAGGCTCCACAATTGCTGATGTCCATTTGAGTGTTGGCGCAGTATGGAGTGCCGGCATCGGCGGCATCCGCATCGCACAATATTTCATCGGGCTGGCAAGTCGTCCCGCACTGACCCGACGAGCAAACTTTGCCCTGGCCGCAGACATTGCTGCAGCTGCCGCAGTTGGCATTGTCCGTCTGGGTACTCGCGCAATAAGGATCGCTCGAATTGGCGTCGGGGGCCGCATTGCAAAGCGCCTGTTGGGGCCCGCAGGTTGGAGTCTGCTTGGTGGCGGCGCCTATCTTGTCGTCATCGCTCTTACAGCCGTTTAGACCAGCGCTCAGAGCCGAGACCAGCGCTATTGTGTGCGTAACGGATGTTGGCCTTCGCATGAGCACTATCGTACCGCGCGGCGGACTTGGGGCGATGAGAATAAATTCGTAGGCCGCAGCGGGAGCCTGTCGGCACATAGGTGACGGCACCGTGCCCCAGCGGAGATGAAATTAATGACACCCGGGAAGAAAGCCAACAAATGATGCGGCCTTGCGATACTGGGAACATTGTGGTCCAATCCCAGCGGCTCCGAGGTTTAGCTATGCGCTTTGCGATCTTATTTGGTTGTTTGGGTGCTTTGGGCGCAATCCCAGCCTGCTCGGGAGGCGGCACCCATCAGAACAATACACAGTCATCGGGTGGCAATGCAGGAGCACCAAATGCCGGAGACTCGAACGCCGGTGGCGCCGCGGACATTGGCGGGTCGCCGAATGACGGCGGCTCGACGTCAGCAGGCGGAACTGCTGGCACCGCTGGAGCAATAGCTGCCGGGGGCCCAAAACCAATCACCGCTGCCGGCTTCCAGACCTGTGCGATGCAGAGCAGTGGGTCGGTTCAATGTTGGGGACACAACTATCACGGCCAGCTCGGCAACGGCACCACGAAGGATAGCTCGGTACCTGTTACTGTAACCGGAATAACGGACGCCAAGACAGTTTCCGCCGGTCACGAACACACATGCGCATTACTCGGCGGGGGCTCCGTTCAATGTTGGGGCTATAACGTCAACGGCGAGCTAGGCGATGGCACCACAACCGACAGTCCCTTGCCGGTCGCTGTGTCCGCCCTCGCCAATGTCACCGCCATTGCCAGCGGTTTCGGCCACAATTGTGCATTGCTGGGCGACGGAACGGTTCAATGTTGGGGCTACAACTACAACGGCCAACTCGGCAATGGCACGGCAACCAATGGCTCCGTTCCGAGCGCAGTCCCCAGTATCAATACGGCCGTCGCAATAGCCACTGGGTTTTATCATAGTTGCGCGCTGCTCAGCAGCGGCTCGGTACAATGTTGGGGCAACAACGTGGACGGCCAATTGGGCACCGGCGACAGGACGAATAGCACTGCGCCCATCTCCGTGTCCGGTATCACGAATGCAGTCGCGATTGCCGGCGGCTACGGCCACAGTTGTGCCGTACTCAAGGACGGGTCAATTCAATGCTGGGGCTACAACATCCACGGCCAACTCGGCAACGGCGATCTGAAAGATAGTAACGTGCCGGTGCAAGTCTCGGGCATCACTAACGGCGTAGCTGTAACATGCAGTTACTATCACACCTGCGCGCTGCTAAGCGACGGGACCGCCCGGTGCTGGGGCGACAGCGCGCTAGCGGGCGAACTTGGCAACGGCGCCATGACGCCCAGTTCCCTACCGGTCGCGGTTACCGGCGTCACCGACGCCACCGCCATTGCGAGCGGTGACTTTCACACCTGCGTAAAGCTTAGCGGCGGCTCGATTCAATGTTGGGGAGACAACTCGTACGGCGAACTCGGCAACGACCCAACTACGACGCCCTATAGCAATATTCCGGTCACGGTAAGTGGGTTTTGAGCAAACGTCGAAATAGCGATACGGTTACGCTAAACGCGTCTTGACGCGGCAACGATTAACTGAGGGGCTCTAACCCGGCTGGCACAGTTTCTTCGCTGAATTGCACATTTGCCCACTTGGACAATCGCTAGCGAGTGTACATGAAATGTACCCATCAATCCTCAAGTCGGGTGCGATGATACTCGACTCGATCGCTAAGTTGACCTCGCCGCGTGCCGTTTCTAGGGTAGTCGAGGTACTTCTTATCACGTCGAGTTCGGGGTACCCGGCGATGTTCCCTAGGCCACTCAGTTGCGATATTTGGCCAGCTGAAATCGTCAGCGAACCGTTGTCTTCGACGTCACACGCTAGGTGCCCGACGGAACCAGCGTGATGGGCGAGGTCGATTACGACTTGGATACGAGTATCAACGTGGGCGCCCCCGTCACCTGCTGAACCAGGTGGATCCCAAGTGATGGTAAACGCCTGGTATTGGGTAGGATCCGCACTCGCTGAGTCTCTAAGCAAGGTAAAGGGCGGCCCATTGGTTAGCTTGAGAGGGCTCACCCCTTTGGCGGATATCTCGAAGGGCGCGTAGTCGCCGCAGGCCGAGGAAATCGTGA
>PMCK01000419.1:0-19413 GCA_003154095.1 Myxococcales bacterium
GGCGGTTTGACGGGGTTGCCCATCTCGTCCACGACCGTAACTTGGAACGTCTTTTCCTCGGGCCACTCAGGAGCCTCGGCTTTGCCTGGTTTCGTGTAGTCGAGGAATGTGATGTCGGCGTTGCCGTCGACGCTGAGGCCTGTGATTTCGAGTTCGCCGTCGGAGTTGGTGGTGCCTTCTTTGGTGTTGCCGTCGGGGAGTTTGACTCGGATGTTGGAGCCGATGACGGGTTTGCCATTTTGGTCTTTGAGGCGTATGCCGATGCTGGGCTGCCCCAACTCGCGCGTCCTCGCGGGCGAGTACCGATGATATCCACGTCGATTGACGTCAATGCCGCTGCGGCCGCGCGGTCTTCCCCAAACCTGTGCTCGCGCCTGCAGTCCCGTCACAAGCGGCACGGTAGCACGAACTTCAAACGGCTTGCAGGCGCTGCGCGCAGGTGGGGAAGACGGGGGCGGTGAGCTGGGTCATTGGTTTACGTCCTGTGGTTCTCACTACGCTTGTCTTACTGTCTTCCGCACTCTGTTCCGCAGATGCGTGCTCACGTCGGTGACTTCAATCCACCGGCGCCCGGCCCTCCGCTGGGCGCCGGAGGCAAACATGAAGTGTCAATTTTCAGCGTTACATCAGCAGGTCATCGCAAGCGGGCTTGGGCAATGCGCCATGCGCTAACGGCCGAGCGGTGGTTTCCGCATCGAGATGGTCCACTGTCAGCCTACTTGCGGATTTGTCGCACCCGCCACGTAAGTACTAGACAAGCGATCGAGAGCAGAACACATATTGTGCCCAAGCCAATAATCCACCACCTCGCGGAATCCCCGTTGCTATCCTTCGTCACGAGGTTCGGCCATGGTCGAGGCTCGAAGGAACGTGTAATAGGGGGAGCAGGGCAGCCGCGAACTCTTTCCAGTGCTTTCCCTAACGCGTATGTCTGCGGCCCCAAGATGCCGCACGTGCGAACCTGACTTTGATTGCCGGCCAAATCCATAGCGGTAATGTCGAGTCTTCCCGGTTCAAAAGGATCGGGCAATCTAATTGTGCGGCCTTCGCAGACGTTCCCAGTAATAAGGCGCACATGGTTTGGTTCGACTGCCATAACGGGGGGTGTTTTCGTTGAGAAAGCGCCGTAGCCCACTGGTTGCATAAGGTAAAGGAGGAGTTTTTCGGGGGTGTTCTCGTCGCGAGCGGTCACCTGAATATTCATTGCGGGCAAGAACAAATCGCAACTCGCCTCGGCGGGCTTCTCGCCGTCCTCGCCAAGACAGGACAAGGGACCGTCAATCACTGGTGGCGTAATATCGCGCTTGGATCCGGTCCAAAACGAACCAATCACTTCCGCCTTCTGTTCAAAGTCACGAATGACGTCGTACTGCAGGTTGGGGCCAAGCAGTTTAGGAGATATCATTGTAACGCGATACTCGCTATTGACTTTGCAGTCAGTGTCGGAGCGCCTGTAGCTTGACTCGCTCCAGGCTTGGCCAACGGGATCATTCAGCTTTCGGTCGCCGTGTTTAGAAACAAAGAAATGACTTGCGGCAGACGGAAGCTCGACAGTTTCAATGACCCAAACTTTGGTGTTGATGGGAGCCAAGAAGCGCGAGCCAAAAGCGAGCTGTTCGGGAGGCAGTACCTGATGACGATAAGGTATGCAGTCGCAAGCAAAGGATTGGCTCATCCAACCAAGCCAGGCAACAACTGTGAGTACCGCTCGTGCAACCCAGACCATTGCGAGTCTTGCCCTTTGGATCCGTCTTGAACACTGCGTTGTTTTCATACTACGGACTGGTCAGTGGCCGATTGGGCCAGTCGTTGAATTCTTGCTCATAGACCCACTTGGATGATCTCCAACTGGCCCCGTCGATGGTGCCGTCATGCATTAGACAATAGCCATTGCCCATGTGATCAGTCAGCAACAAGTGGCCTAGCTCATGGGCCATAGTGAAGGGGGTGGATTTGACACAGTTTACAAAACAGGAGTCACGTAGCTGCGGGTCCAAATTGACTTGGTTTACGGTGGGAGGAAATGCTTCGCCCCTGAGATTAAAGGTACCAACCACGAACACCCGGGCAATTCCGCCTTGCGCTGGGTATTTGGCAGCCAGCTCGGCCATGGTAGTATGATTCATGGCGTTAGTGTTGACACTCGGGGGTGCGCGAACGACATGAAGAGGCGTTCCGTCGGATAGGAGCGCAGTCGTGACCAAGTCTGTGGCTGCAATCCCTGCGTAAGGCAACGCCTTTAGCCGCATACAAAGTCTCTCATATATTGGCAGTGCGCGAGCGTGTTGCGCCAACGCCGCTGCCTGTTTGGCTCCAAACCAAGGATCTATCGACCCCGAAGGCGCCTGAGGGTGTTGAGTCGCGGCGAAAATGTGTACGCGATAGGAACGAGTGGTGGCACCAACAACAAGGCGTGGCGATAGCACACCAGGATAGGTTGCGTAAACTTCCCCCCCCAGATGTGCCTCTAACATGCGGGGCACAAAAGAATGCTGCACACCGCCCGGATCGTGCAGTTCCTCCCCGTTCGTGATTAGCATAAGTGTTTGCGATTCAAACCGCCCCGCCGCTTTTTTGGCCAGCTCAGGTGTTAGTGTCCCGACAATAGTTTGTCCTCGGGCAAAGCAAACGTTTACCTGCGGCTTGCTTTCCTTTACCGAGCCGCCCGGATCGAGCATTTGCACTCGAAAGGAGTTATCATCCCAGTCGATGAGATCTGTCGGAAGTACCGTATCGGTATCAGCCATACCCGACAATCTGTCCCAGATCCCAAAGCGTAGGTCAGTGAGCACATTCCCCGACTTGCCGATGAACCGTAGAGTCTTCAATCGAGAAGGAGCTGCGGTTGTTCGTAAGTCATGTGGATTGTTTGGCCCGGCCATCATTGCTCCTGCTACGCCAATAACTACTCGCCCCAAGCCTGACCTTGAACAGCCGCTGGGGTACCCAGAGTCTCAGGCTTTCCAGCGATATGCAACACGAAGGTGAACGAAGGATGGAATCGCCGCCAGGATCGTGATCCTCGAATCAAAATGATGATTTCGCAATTCGCCGGTGCTCATTGAACCGCTGGCCACTCGCCGCGGCAGGCACCCAGCATAACCCTTGCCAGGCGTACGACAAGATCGACCGGAACTAAAGTGTCAAAGGCCCGAAGTGGAAACTGAGCGCTGCGGCGGAGCTGCGGCATTCGTAACTGTGAGCGAGGATTGACATAGGTCACTATCTGCTGGGCGACGAAGTAGGTGTTCTCGGACTACAGGGACCTTGGGACGCCAACAACCGCAACGTGGCTGCTGGCGATACCTGGAAATTACGCTGGCCTTTATCCAAGACCTCACGCGAGTGGGCTAGTGCGGTACACCAACGAAGTTTCAAATTACCGTTGACGATGCTTACGGCACCGCGACCAATCATTTGGTCTGCACCGCTGAATAGACACTCAAATGCAACCGCTTCGTCTACCACGCCAACGCAGCATTGATGAGGTTCATCTGACGGAGCCGCAAACCGTCAAAATATCTTTGGGTGGGTTGGCGGGGTCTGCCATGAGTTTTGCGTATTCTAGAGCACTTCTAGGTGAGAGGGGCCAGGTCGTTCGTTGCCATTCGCGTTTTTCTGGGACGGGCAACTTTTGTGCACTCGTCTTGCACAACGACCAATTGCAGCAATGTCGTCCTAACGGCGTTCGGCTAGAGTGATTCGATGGGGTCAACGTCCGATCATTCGGATCCGTCCGGACTCTTTGGACTGCAGGGCACCTGTGATGGTGCCAGACGCAACCGAGCATTGCGCGCTACTTTGAATTTACGTTCCCCTTGAGCGACGACGCCGCGTGAATGGACCATGGCCATGCACCAGCGAAGGGCCAGCGTGTCATCAACAACGCTCACGACACCGCGACCGATTATATCGTCAGCGCCACTAAGGAAGCATTCAAACGTTATCCGTCCGTCGATCATGCCGATGCAGCATTGGTGAGGGTCAGAAATGCCCGTATGAAAGACAATTTGCCGCAATTTGACCGCATCGATTGCAATTACACCAAAGAAGTCGCCGATAGCAAAGGGACCAAGCGGGTTTATCGAGCTCTGCGGCAATGGGGGCTTGTTCGTCCAGGTCTGAAGAGCAACCGCGATTGCTGGACCGCCAGCTTCCTGATTGGATTTGCTCGACTGGGGTAACGATATTTGGCCAGGACCAACATGCTGGGGCGTCGGTGGGAAGTCGCCACACAAATTCGGAGGCCGTCCTGGGTTCGGACCATCTCCGGCTTGTTCGTTATTTGAAGCTCTGGGCGCGGGCACATTGGCCTGTGCTGGAATTAGACCGGGCGCGACCGACAAAATGGCATTGGGCGACGACTTGGTCGATGTTGGCTTGGGTCTTGTCGGAACCCTGCTCGATGACGAAGATGCCGAGGCTTTGGTAGGTGCGGAATCCGCTTGCTGTGATCGCGAAGCACTGCAGGTAGCACAGGCGAACACCAGGCAGAATTGGCCCATCCTTAGTATCGTTCGCATTTCCATTGATTGACTCCGGCGACCGAACGAACCCTGCGATGTGGTTGCGAGCGACATACTCACCTTGCCCGCGGCAGCACTTTCTCGCACATGGCTGAGGCGTGCGAGCTCCTAAAGATTCCTTATCGTAAATAACGTGGGCATTCCGTGTCTGGATCCAAAATAGAGGCGAGCTTGTTCAGCCTCGTCTTTCCAAGTTGGGATAACGAAGTCGCCGAGTCCATCGCCATTGACATCTCCGACCGCTTTTATCTGCTGCACATCTCCTGGAATTCGAATCACTCGGAGGTGAGTATCCAGAGAATTAGCCCGCGTCGATGCAATGTATATGGCAACACGCGGTCCGGTCGAACCGTTCCAGGCGAAGTCAGTTACGCCGTCGCCATCGATATCGCCGAGCTTGACGAGTTCTTGCTGGAAGGCTTCCTCCCGACTCGGGATTCGAATTGAACGCAATTGAGTTGCCTGGCGATCTCGAATTTGCCATCGTCGCAACTCCACGACCGACTCAGCGAGGATCACCTTCTGAACGAGGAGGATTTTTGCGCCATCAGACACTACTTGCCAGTTGGCCCCCAAGGCGTCTCGAATATTATCGTTGATATCAATGGGCAATTGCGGACACGTTGATAAGGGCTGTGGGCACCCAAATATTAGACGAGGTTTGGGCCAGGTTACGAACACATCGGCAAAATTGTCTCCGTCAATGTCTCCCGCTGGGCGCGCAAATTCGGAATCGGGTATCGGGACAAGCTGCATTGGAGCCCGACCACGGCTGAAAGCAATTTGAGAAGGTGCCCGACCCATCAAGACATCGTTGAAACCGTCCCCGTCGAAATCGCCCAAAGGAACATTCCATTCTGACCGGCATTGGGGTTGATCACAAACAATGATGTTACTGGCAGCAATTCCAGTTGCGCTTCCGAACCAGATCTGTATTTGCGGTATGTTCACCCAGGCATCACCGAAACCATCACCGTCAACATCACCTACTGGATTCCAATAGCCGAAGCCAATGCAGTATGGGTCAAAAGAAACTCCTGCTGGGGGTTTGCATGGACGAAAAGGGAGCACGCGAACTTTGGTTCGCTTTTCTGTTGGCGCCCAGATTTCCCCAATCCTGCAAATGTCCGTTCGCCCGTCCCCGGTCACGTCGAGATTGGGAGGTGCGTATTTCTTCCGCGCAGGAGGCGACGGGGGAGAAACGGGAGACGTTGTGTCGCTTGGTATCGTCGTGAGAACAACAGGGTCCATTGTCGTAGCTGCAGGGCTTGAAACGACGGGGGTTTTTGCCGGTGAATGCGCAACACTCGGTTGGACGTTCTGTAGCTGCGCATTTTGCTCAAACCTCTGGTGGCCGCAGGCGGCAAGTACCTGCATGACGACCAAGAGCGGCGCTAGATGCGGCACCCTGACAATGAGCGATGCGGAGCGGCCCAATGTCATAGATTGGATGCCTTCAGCGCGTGTTCCATGAACAATTGCGGAATGATCTGGTGAACATCCCAGTATTCATCGGGTGAATTCTCATAGGAAGGGTTTTGACCATCCACAGTCCACATTACGTCGCGGTGGATAGCTGCCCACATTGGGGCTGGGACACAAACAACGCTCGCGCAATTGCTGTGACATTCCCGAGTTCCGTCAGGCCCCGGCGATTCATTGAAATCCGAAAATTTCGCCTTGAGATGGCTGCGCCACGCATCCTGCTGCGTGTAGATTCGCAGACGACGATTGGCCGTGTCGGCGGCCAACCAGGTTGCCATTCGCTGACAACTTGCGGTTGCTCCTGCCGCCGGTATTGGATCGAAGCCATAAATCTCACGGAGATGATCGATCTCAAACTCGTCTGATGTCGTGGAGAGTATTTGATCTAAACAGTCCGCCGCCTTGCTAAACGCAGAAATGGCAACTCGTCCCGGACGTTGCATGGCTAGTGAGAGCCCAATAAAGCGCTGCAGCCAGTGACTCACTTCTTGCAACAGCCTTAGTAAATTCTTCTGTTGCGGCGAAGTGCCAAACCATTTATCAGCACGCCCCACCGGAAAGACAAATATCCACTTCTTCCCGGCGACAAAATGCTGATTTACCATTCCCTTGGCGCGTTTTGCGAAGGCTGGGTATCCAAGCATATAACGGTACAAGAGCCTGATGTAGCCAGCGCCATAGGGATATTGGTCGCCATAGGGTGGCGGCGGATGATAGTTGACGTGAAAGTGGAGAGGCGTTGAGAAGGGTATCCACTTGTTGGTATTTAGGTCTGATAGGACTTCCTTGGGAACATACACTCCAATGAGCTTGGGTATGTCCGGCCGCTCGATGTAGAACATTTGCCCGTCGGGGACTTCGTTCTTCACTGTCTGGTTCAATCGAGCCCAGCCGAAACCACCGACATGCAGAATTGGGGATAGGTCAAAATCACGAATTGGGAGTGCAACCGGATCGATCGCTAGGATATGCGTCAAGTCAGCTTGTTGTGCGCTTTCTACCTTGGCCCTGGCATCCCGACATTGCATCACGACCGCGTGATAAACCAAATTGAAATCTCCGCTGCGGTCGTGCACCTCGAGACTGCGCGTCTGCAGCTCCCTCGGATTCTCCCAGGCGATACTGGGCGGGTCCGACTGCGTGAGTACAAACCCCTGCTCGAATTCCCAAAAGCCCGTCATCTTCACGTGGACTTTTGCATGATGGTCGCCCCCGGGAATCGGTGCCTCATAGGTACCCGGTTCACTCGTTGGTGGCATGGGCATGGCGGTGCCGCCATCGAATGCGACCGTTACGGTGACCCTGTCCATGACGGCGTAATTGACGTCGTAGGTTCGTACAACTAAATAGTTAGGCATTGCTATAACTGTTTCCGGCTCGGTGGAATTCAAAACGTCAGATAAGTTCAGGGTCCTCTATTAGATCGGAATAAACCTCTGGGAGTTTTTGCTTGGTTGCCGGGGGTAGTTGACCTGAAGCGTCGAGGCCTTGCTCCGAAAGTCCCTCCTTGGTTTGAAATGCGAGCACACGTTCGGCCAAGGGAACGTCACTAAGGTATCCGAGGTTGTTTAGCATTGCGCCGAGTCGCAATGATTCCTCGGTGGTGTCGTCGCATTGAACATTAACGGAGCAGGCATAGATCAGCTGATTCTCGTCCGGTCCCCATTGCAACGAGACGGGGTCCGTGCCTGTTGGGCTGGGCATGCTTGCCCAGCCCGCGATGGCGAAGCCTTCGTTCCCCCCTCCGCCCGCACCAAATCGGTAGAACGCGCCCGGCATTGGCTTGCCATCTGCATCCAGTAGCCGAACGCTCAGTTGTGGCTGGTACGTGTCGTCTTGCTCTTCGAAGTCCGATGCCGTCGGATTGGTCGGCAAGTTCAAATGAGTGATGGGCTCGCCTGGCTCTTTGACTTCGTCAAGTGGCGTTATGGCGAAGAGGGGAATTGCTGCCTCGCCGACGATCAACCGGCCTGAATAGCCCGAGTCCGGTCGCAGATTGCGGAATTCGACCATGCGCGTGTCGCCAAGAGACTGACCGTCGGCGAGCGGATAATACTGAACCTGCAGGCCATCATTACTAGTAACCTCAATGCCAGCGGCGTCGGCGTTGGGAATATCGCCCACCACACCAAGCGCATATTTGAACTTCACGACGTCAACGGTGTTATCGTAGATCCTTCGGCGCCGCGCTCGCCACTCAGGGTACTCCTGCGCGCCAGGCATGGCGACGTTCCCGGCAGGCGCTGGCACGACGCCCACCTCGCCATCGAAGAGGAACACCTCGACCCGTCGGTCCTCTTGCTCGTGTTGATTGTCCTTCGGCGCGGGATCCAGATCGCCATCGGGACCGTCTAGGGGGAATTCCTCTCCGCACCCGTAGATGCCGGCAATTGATCGCTGTTCAAGGGAAGTTCCGCTGTAGCTCATATAGTCGACGACTAGCTGTTCGCGAGTTTCGGGGCCCATCTTGCCATCCTCGTCGAGAGGTCCGAATCGAGCTTTGAGTGTGGAACTTTGAGGCGCGGGTTTTGAGTTGTGCCACTGCTGGTATGTAGCGACGTAGTCAGAACCGCCCGCCGCGGGCCCAACGAGGCTCTGAATCATCATCTGCTCCTCGGTTTTGCCCCATTTCAGGCTGACACGATCTCCATCCTCAAATTGATTGAGCCATGCATCTACGTTATCGACGAGGTAAGCCGCAACACTCTGGGCGCGTTCGAGCGACAGCTTGCGATTGTGGTCAGGTTTTCCACTGGTGTCCGTGTGCCCAACTATATACGCGACCGTCTTTGGTCTTCCACCGCTATCCAATGCGGTGCCCGACTTGCCTGCAACCCCGTTCTCTCGATAAATGTCCGCAAGCCACGCAATGCTGTCGAGCGCCGTCGGTAACAGAAATGTCTTATCCGTGTCGAAATGCATCCCGCGCAATCGTGCCATAACGACGAACGGCTGAACGCTAAGAACGCGCGGCTCAGTGGTTAGGGCAAATTCATCAAAGGGAATCAACCGAGGCGCAGCATCAGGATCTGCCGCTGGCACCAGCTGGGACAGATCGGTACCGCGGTGCAAAATCACGGTCGTGTCGTCGCTCGGCCGTGTCCAATTTTTGCACTCTACGCCGCGGCACTGGTCCCAAACCGGCTTCATGATCTGCGCAAGATGTTCGGCGCTCTCGAACGTAACGTTGACCGAATCAGCCTTACTAGTCGTGTACGTGGCAACCCCGTAGTCATCAGCCGGCACCAGATGGTCGTCACTGCCGTGGCGGAAGCGTAGCCAGAGTTTTTGGTCGGCGCTGGGCGGTTTGACGGGGTTGCCCATCTCGTCCACAACCGTAACTTGGAACGTCTTTTCCTCGGGCCATTCAGGAGCCTCGGCTTTGCCCGGCTTTGTGTGGTCGAGCAGCGCGACGTCGGCGTTGCCGTCCTGGGTGAAGCCTGTGATTAGGAGTTCGCCGTCGGAGTTGGTGGTGCCTTCTTTGGTTTTGCCGTCGGGGAGTTTGACGCTGATGCGGGAGCCGATGACGGGTTTGCCGTTTTGGTCTTTGAGGCGAATGCCGATGAAGGTGTCGGTCGCGCTCTTGCGGCCCCAAAGCTCTGACGGCGACAGGGCCGGTGGCCCCTTGGGTACGAACGGCGGCGGCTCCCATTCGAGCTCGGGCAAGGGATCGAACGGCGCCTCGGTTTCGAAGTGCAATTGCTTCGACCACAGTGCTGACGCGAAGGCATCAAGCACGCTGGACGCGTGGGGTGCACCGCTTGGGCCATTGAACGGCTCTGAGGTGAGCTCCTGGTACAGTTCGTACAACGGGAGTAGCTCGTAGTACAAAGCGGTCCTTAGCCGTCTCTCGAGGAAGGGCCATACTTGAGCGGCTTCCTCTTTGGTGGCCGGGCGACGCCTCCCACGAGGGATCTCGGGCGCGCCGGTCAGGATGAACCGTCCATGCGGCGTCTCGAACTCTATGGATCCTAGCCAGAACAGCAACTTAGCGCTCCCTGAGCCGCACTCGCCTCGTGGTCACTTAGTCACAACCCGCGCCGTCACGCAAGCTGGGTGAAGCCGGCGGACAGGATTCCTTCGCAAGCGTTGGGTTTGGCTGAGGCCCGAACAATTAGCCAAGTCGCTGACAGTGCGATGCCCCCACCTAGCACTTCCCTCACTCGGGAATTGCGAAGTCGGGACGAGCCACCGGTGGCCATGCCGCTGACCAGTTGGGCCTGAGCTGGCGCTGTCTCGAGCTGTTCTGCAATAGAGCGCGCTCGGCGCTTGGGGTTGGTGTATCCTCACTTCCGCCATGGCCAAGGTTCACACGGTCTGCCAAGGGGAATGCCTTTCGAGCATTGCGCGGCAGTATGGGTTCAAGGATTGGACGGTGCTCCACGACGACCCCGCCAACGTCGAGCTGAAGAAGCGACGACCGAATCCGAATGTGCTCTATCCGAGTGATCCCGTCGCCATTCCCGAGCCCAAACCGCTGACGGCGCAGCGGCCCACCGGGGATTGGCACGAGTTCACAGTCGAGCGCGAGCAGGTGCGCCTAAAGGTGCAACTGCTGGGTCTTGATGGCAAAGCGCTCGCGAAGCAAGATTATGAATTGACCGTGGATGGGCAGACGCGCCCCGGCACGACTGACGACAGCGGGCTTTTGGACGAACCGGTGGACGTCACGAACAAGACCGCGTTGCTGAAGGTTACGGTGCCTGCCGGTGATGAGACCCGTGAATTGACATGGCAGCTGAATATCGGTTCGCTCGATCCGGTGACGATGACCTCCGGCATGCAGGCGCGCTTGGCCCATTTGCAGTACTATACCGGAGCCATTGATGGAAACTTTGGGCCGTTGACACGTGGAGCGGTCATGGCGTTTCAACAACGTGCGGGCTTTGATGCCACCGGAGTGCCCGACGAGGCAACCCTGAATGAGCTCCAAAAGCAACACGACGAGGTGACATGAGTGACCCGATTATCGACGCGCTGGTAGCGCTCACGGGGGCCACTTTGGAGGCCATCAACACCCTTTCCATACCGCCGGAAGAGCGGTTGATTATCATCGCTGAAGGCAAGCAGTTCCGCAGTGGTGATCCGTGGTGCCCGTGGAAAGTCCCGGAATGGTATCGTATGCCCGGTAGCGAGCGTGCGAAGATTTTTCTTCAGAATGATTGGGACGGTTCTCCAATTTACGTAGGAACCCAACACAAATCCATAAAGTCGTTGCCGGCGATCCCGATCGTCAATCGATCGGATGGCAGCTACGAGTATCTCAATACCGACCAGGGTGTTCGGTTCATCATCAAGGTCGTTCAAACCAAGCTCCAATTTCGCGAGGCACTAACGACTCCGGGCGCCCACGTCCTTTACGATGGGCACGCGCGCTATGGCCGTGGGCCCTGTTTTGGCGAAGGGGGTGGCAGCAAGGGCGAGATGTGGGAGGAAGGCACGGGAAATGGCCGCGACCGACCGCGGGATGCGCTCGTTCACCCATGCGAAGATGGAATCTTTCGCATGGGGGCGAAGTACATAGGTGTCGAAGCAAGCGAGATCCTCGATCACGGGTACACCCCGAACCTAGCGGAAGCCACCGTTAGACCCACCGCCGACGAGTGCGATGAAGAGCTGAAGCCTTACCTCTCGTCGCTCAAGGGCCGCAAGATCCAGGACATCAACCCGGCGTTGATACCGCTGATGCGAAGTGAGGATTTGGACAAGAAATTCTGGAGCTATTGGGCCTACTTCAAGAAAGTGTACCAACCCTTCGTGGTGCACAAGGCAGGTTGGGAAAGTACGTTGAGCAGCCCGGATGACATCGGCGCTTTGACCCCGACTTGCCGTGTCTTTTCGCACTTAGGGTGTTCCACGAAGAAACACAACTACCCCGTCGTTCGCAAGCAAAAGCAGTGGCAACACGAGGGCAATGGGCGCTACGCGTATTGGACAACGAAACCAACGGATTTTGCTGCAGGCCACTATTGGCTCCAGCACCTGCTGACCTACAAAGAGTTCAACGCCTTTCAACCCTGGGAAAAGAGCCTGAATTATGCCCTCGAGAAGACCAATAGCATGCTTACCAAAGACAACTTTTCTAGCCAAATCTACTAACGGTAGGTCTTCTGAGTCCAGTCATCGCTGTGGGTGGTAATCATGAGTGGAGAACAGCAATTCATTGACCAATTGAAGAGCCTCGAGGGTGCGCAACAACCCTTGCAGGACGCATTCGCCGAGCAACAAAAGAGTGAGGCGCGAGTGGCAGGGCGCGCCGCGGTAAAAGCTTGGGCTACCGGAGACGAGCAGCTGGCCGAGCAAGCATTCTCGTTTTTGGTCGATTTCGAAGAGCTGTCGCTTCACCCACTGCTCGAAGGGCCCTTGCCCGACGACCCATTGAGCGTTGCGCGGTCGATGCGCCTCTTGGTTCATCGAGAATCGGTAATCCGTCGACGCCTCATCGAGCAGCTGGAAAAATGGCTCGATGACAAGCGACCCGTGCCAGAACCGAGGTTACCGCCCGGTACCGAAGATCAGGTTGGCGAACATCGAGTCTGCGACGAAGCCTACGTGGCCATGCGCAGGGTGGTTCACTTCAGCGACGACGACGTCAAGCAGCTCGTGGACGAAGGCAGGCTATACCACTTACCGGACGCGCTGCGTGACGAGCAAATTCTCAAGGCCCGAGCGACGCGTTCTTGGCGGATTGTCTTGGATCCAGATAGCGTTGGCGACCAACCCTGAACGACGCTGGCCTAAGTCGATGACCCAGGCGCCAGGTTTCGTTCGGGATGTCAGGTTCGTTCGTGTGTCTCAATGCGACCGCTGACTTCGCTTTCAGCACCCGTAAGGAAACCCGAATCCACAGATCTCGTGGCAAATGGGCGGCACTTCTCCGTCGACGCATGGCTGAAACTTGTGGCCCCTCAGATTCTTGGGGCGGGCGATGGGATAGTGGGGCTGGGTGTCGGAGAACCAGCAGTCTTGGTCCGACTTGCAGGGCACTGGCTGAATTTGGATGAGATCGCAGTGGCTTTGTTGACATTGACAAATGGGCACTGGGCCCACGTACATTGACGACAAGGGCCTCTCACCAACGACCGCCGAACGGCAACGCCTTGTTTCCGTGTCGTAACGACAATCAGAGAAATCAAAACACTCGGCATTACCGGGTGCTTTCGTGCTCAGGTGTTGCCAAGTGCAGCGGTTGTCGAGGCAACTACAAATGCCCGCGGCACCCGACGCCGGCGCTTGCGACTCACCGTGGCTCGCTTGGCATCGTGTCGGATGCTCGGAGCGATCCCATTGGCAGTCACTGTCCATGCGACACACTCGCGAGTATTCCGCCTGTGGGGCACCGGCTGCGTCATGGGGCCACAGGATTGGTGCTGCTTGCTCGCGCACCGTCGCTTGACCATCACCGAGTTCACCATGGCTTCCGCTACCCCAACACACGATTTTACCCGTGCCGAGCCGCGCGCACATGCGCCCAGCATCCGCGGCGACCTCGACGATGCCCGCTGGCTCCTCGAGATCATGAAAGTTCAGCTGCGCAGGTGCGCGCGGTTCACCGGGGACAGCGGCACGTTCACTCGAAGCGCGGCAATTCAGATGCCCGTTTCCGCGCAGGATACAAGTGTACTCGTGAGTTCCAACAACGGCTACGGCGTCGCTGATTGCTGGCAAGGCAGCAATCAAAAATGGCTTACCTTCAACAGCGTTCGCGAGGAGAGAGCCTTTCCAACATTGTACGGTCCGGTCGCGCAGCAGGGCGCAGTTGTGAGTCAGATCAAGGTGCGCAAGGTTTGGAATCGTGGCTACATCTTGGGGCTTCTTAATTGATGTTTTGCCAGCACTGGTCTGCACTCGACCCCAACAGGATATCTTTCCTTCGCTGCTCCACGCGCAGGATTCAAACCCGTCGAGGGTGATGCCCACTGCTTTGAAGCCGAGTTCAACGTCAACGTGCCGCTGAGGTTGATCGGTTGTTCCATCGCCCAAAGCGCCCTTGGAGTTATCACCCCAACATTTGACATTGCCTTCGGTGGTGATCACGCAAGCCGTCGTCATTCCCACCGCCAATTGCAGCACATACCCGACACCAGCGACCCGCTTTGGGCCTGACATTTCGTAGTGCGCACCCGGCCCATCACGAAACGGCCCTGGTTGGGGTCCCCAACACCAAACCTCGCCATTCGCTCGTCGTCCGCACATCGAGCGCGAGCCTTGAATCTCGACGAGATCGGTCAAGCCGGGCAACACCGCGGGCCCCATGATTTCATGCGGCTGCTTGACGCCNNGGACCATCTGTGGACTCAACCACGCCGACGTTTCACCCCAACAGAGCACGGTACCTGGAACCCGATCCGATATGCCGGGTTCCACCACGGCGCAACCAAATTGATCCCCAAAGGCCAAGTGTCGTGGCACGTTAGTGGGGCGTACCCACGGTGTACTTCCAACGGTGCTCTGCGCCAGTGTGGCAACACCGGCAGATCCCGAAATGCGACTCGTCGCGCTGGGGGATTGCGAAGCGGTGGCGGAGTGTTTGCACCCCGTCACGGTCATCGTTAGCCAACACACGTTAGCGAAAAGCCAGGCTAGCTCTTGCGATTTGCGGGCGCCCATACGAACGACGTTAGCATATTGCGAGAACGCAGCCGTTGCCGGATTCTTCGACGCATTCAGCTATCGACCGATCGGCCACTTCGGTCAAGAAAGTCCACCACGTCGTTCCGCTCAGCAGGGCTGAGGCGGCGGACCCGGCGAATATGGTGCAGTTCCAATAGCCGTGGTACGACGCGCTGCGTGCAACAGAGATCGAACCCATGAAGGTGTCCCAGGATCCAATAGAGAGCGCGCAGGACCTACACCGTCGTGGGCGCAGGGTAGAGGCGGAATCACTCTATCGCAAGATCATTTCCGGCAATGCACGACATCCGCGAGCCTTGAGCTCTCTCGGCGTGCTCTTGTGCGAAACCGGTCGTATCAGTGAAGCAATCCAGTACCTTGAGCGAGCCACCGCCATCGAGCCAATCCCACGGGACCTCACCAACCTCGGCGTTGCTTACAGGTTGCAGGGCAGGCTCGACATGGCTGCAGAATCTTTCGGACGCGTTGTCGAAGTTGCTCCGAGTTTTCCCGACGCCCATCTGAACCTCGGCATCGTTCTCCTCGATGCGGGCGTTTACGCAGACGCTTTGTCGCTGCTCGAAGAGGCGTTCAAGCGCGGTCCTGACAGTCCGCGCCTTCGCCTGGCGCTTGCCCGGTCGCTACTGCAACTGAGTCGCCCACAGCAATCGCTCATTCACGCGAAACGCGCAATCGAAATGGTACCGGATTCCGCCCCCGCTCACCGTCAGCTCGCTGGTGCATTGGATGCGTGTGGAAACCAGGTCGCGGCAATCTCGAGCTACCGCCGTTCCATCGAACTGGATCCCTCGGACCAAGGCGCGCACAGCGATCTCATCATTGCGATGCTCTCGAATCCGACATTCGATGCGAAAGCGCACTTTGCTGAGGCTCGCGCTTGGGCGCGCCAACATGCGGAGCCGCTACGTAAGTACATCCGTCCCTTCACGAACGATATGAACCCGGAGCGCCGATTGCGAGTTGGCTATGTTTCCCCGGACTTTCGTAGCCATGCAATTCAGCAATTCTTGGTCCCATTGCTGGAACACCATGATAAGAGCGCTTTCGAAATATTCCTTTACTCATCGGTGGAGCGCCCGGATCAGGAAACTAGCTGGTATCGAGACTTTGCCGGCGACCACTTTCGTGACATCCGGCAAATGGATGACGCGCAATCGGCCGAACTCGTGCGTCGGGACGGTATAGATATCCTCGTCGACCTAGCTCTGCATAGTGCTGGGGGACGACTGCGTACCTTTGCGTGCAAACCAGCACCCGTGCAAATCAGCTGGCTTGGTTACGCGGGGACGACAGGCCTCGACACCATAGACTATCGCATCACCGATCCCTTTGTTGATCCACCCGACGCCGATCTGAGTGTTTACTCGGAGAGCTGCCTGCGGCTGCCTGAAACCTTGTGGTGCTATTCTTCACTGAATACCGAGTTGCAAGTGGGGCCGCTGCCGGCAAGCAGTGCAGGCCACGTCACATTTGGGTCTCAAAACACCTATCGCAAGTTGCATCCCGGTGTATTGGCATTGTGGGCGCGAGTGCTCCGCGAGGTCAAAGGGTCACGCATTTTCCTTTACGCTGATGAACATGCTTACGAACGGCTGCGTCAAGCCTTCGCCAGCGAGGGCGTTCAGCCCGAACGTATCCAATTTGGAGGCCGAGTCTCGCGCACTGATTATCTCAGACGCTACCAGAACATCGACGTTGGTCTCGATACGTTCCCCTTCAACGGCGCAACGACGACTCTCGATGCCGCTTGGATGGGTGTGCCGGTCGTTACCCTGCGCGGCGCTTGGTCGCTGCAGCGCGCTGGATCCTGCATTGCGCAGAATTTGGGTTTGCCCGAGCTCATTGCAGACTCAGAGAAGGCGTTCGTCGAAAAGGCTGTGGCGCTCGCGCGCGACCTCGACCGACTGAGCACAATTCGCGCTGAGCTTCGTTCACGACTCGAAACATCGCCTCTTGGAAACATGCCTCGCTTCATGACCTACCTCGAGGCTGCATACCGTGATGTATGGCGGCGCTACTGCGCGACACAATATGGTTTGCCTCAACCTTAGCGAATGGCGCGATAGTCGCGCTCGGTCTTCGACTTGGTTAGAGTGCCAAGTTGATTGCCACGTCATCAATGTACATTGCCCCCGACCAGTTGCTACTTGGCGTGAGGCGTAGCCCAATGCGGTTCACAGGAGTGCTGTTGGTGAAGGTTGCCGTGATGGTGAACCACGATCCGGTGGGGATGGGACTGCTGCCCCAGAGCAAGACAAAGTAGTCTGCTGGGCCGGAAGGACCCCATGAATCAATCTGGAAGGCATCCGACCAAGTCGTTAGCTCGGGGCCTGAAAGGAATACAGAAGCCGTCAACTTGTAGCCGGCCAAATTTATCGTACTGCCAGATTGACAAGGGGCGACCGCGACTTCAGCGGTGTATGTTGTCGCTTGATCAATGAGAACCGGAACGGCGAGCGAGGTCGTCGGGCTCTGGTATCTCGAATGGCTTAGCAGCGCATTGGTGGCCCCGTTTGCGTTGCTTGAAAAACTTGGTGATAAATCTACGAGCCAAGGAGCTACAGAGCTTCCTCCCCACTCGAAGTCCCAATTCAAACAGCTACCGCACGCGAAAGCGGCTGGGCACGATGAACTGCCACCGGTGCCGGGGAGTCCACCCGTTGCGGGCATGCCACCCGTTGCGGGCATGCCACCCGTTGCGGGCATGCCACCCGTTGCGGGCATGCCGCCCGTTGCGGGCATGCCGCCCGTTGCGGGCATGCCGCCCGTTGGGCGTGACCCGCCAGTCGAAACCTGACCTCCGGTGGCAGTGGTTACTGTGGCAGTAGTACCTCCAATCGCGGTTTGACCTGCGGCTGCGTTCCCGCCAGTGGAAGTTCCGCCAGTTGCAGTTATCCCACCCGCTGATCCTCCTACTCCGGTCGCGCGTGAGCCGCCTGTTGCGTTCGTACTACCAACCGTGTTCGAAGAGCCGCCCGTCCCGGGAACTCCCCCTGCACCCGCTCCACCGGTCATTATGTTGCCACCGGTACCAGAAGTTGCGCTCGTCGAGGAATTCCCTCCGTCTGACGAAATGCCACCCGTATTGGTTCCAACGATTGAGCCTCCCGAAGACGCGCCACCCGCGCTGGACGTTGGCCTGCCACCTGTCGACGATGAGGTACTCGTTGACGGCTTTTCGCCAGTGCCAGTAGACAGCGGCGCGCCGCCGGTTGATGAATTGCCTCCGGCGGCTGAGTTGCCACTGGTCACCGTCGTGGAGGAACAACCAATCTCAACAGCGAGAACTGCACCGAGGAAAAGTTTTGGACGACCAATGAACTTCCGTAACATTGGTCGTATTGTAATCACATCGGTTCCTCGTTTCCGGTGAATAACGAGCCATCAATACGCAAATCATTGTGCGTAGAGCAGAAATGCCGGAGCTATTCGCGAAAATCCACAGCCTCGGTCAGTGAGTCGGTGCCATGTACGAACCCCCCGGCGCCTATGCCGTTGTGTTCAAGAACTCAATCGACCACAAATTGCGCCGCATGCCCATAATAGCGAATGACGCTTTCGCGTGAGTTGGTGTTGGACACCAGCGATTCTGCACCCTACGAAGTTAGGGCTCGATATAGGCTCCGGGAATGACGAATGTGTCGTCACGACCCGCGATTGTGAACATACCCCAACAGGGCAGCTTGAGCTTGGCTGCAAATCGCAGATCGTCTTCTGCCGAACCGATGGGACCGAGCACCGCGAGATTGGCGCGGTGCAGGCCCCAGGAACCTTCCCCGTGTTGCAGGATGCCTTCGTGCAATTCGTGGCCTGCCTCCTCACGACTCTTGAGGATGGCGACTCGGAACCGTATGGGGTTCTTGGTGCCTACACCCGTTACGTTGAGATACACGAGGTCGGCACGTTCTCGTTCGACTCGAACATCGACGCCCTGTTTCTGGAGAAACGAAATAATGTGATTTTCGTCCAGTGTGGTTCGTTCGGGGATCAAGGCCGGGGCATCGCAGAGGCCATCTCGGAACCTGAGCGACGACAGTTCACCGGCGGATGGCGAGCCGCCGTCACGGTTGGAGACGTAAGCTTTCCAGTCCGAATTGTCGGTGACATTGAGGAGCACCTCCGGGCCACAACCGGCAACCAGGAGGCCGAGTACTATTGAAGTCCGCAGGTGACGCTGCATCTTGCTCTCTTCCTATCAAACTGTGGCTGTCCGTGGAAGTCAGGTACGCCAACGATTGATGTTGCAGTCCAAATCTCGCGAATACCGTCCAACGGTCCTCTGGTCGGGATGGGTGCCACCCGAGCCTGGAGGGACTCAGGGGTCAACCTCGGAGGAGAACAACCGGACGAAGTCTCCTGAGGAATCGGCACTCAACGTGGACGGCGCGTGCGTCTGCCTGTTGCGGTATGGCGTGGGCGTTGGTAGCCTGGCGTCCGTGAGGAATGGTATCTGGCTCGGCTTCCTTAGCGCTGTTTACCTCTGCGCATGCAGCGGAGCGCCCGAGATAGCGCAAAAAAACCGCACATTTTACGATTGGGCAACCGCTGTCTCGTCGACCGGGGAATTTGAGGAGGCTTATCCGCCACTGGATTTGTCCGCTGCCCCCCCGCGGGTTCGCTACAAGGGTGTGACTGTGCTTCGTCGGGGCATTCACTTGTCCCGGCCAAACGATTGGGTCTTGCGTGACGGTAGTAGCACACCGGGCCAGGCGTTCGTGCAGTACATTTCACCAAATGCTTATGCTTTCGCCATTCACGAGCGCCCGGA
>PMCK01000419.1:19438-25103 GCA_003154095.1 Myxococcales bacterium
AGCCGCAGCCGCGAATACCTTCTAAGGGGTAATTCGCGGATAGTGCTCGTTCAGATCGTGCATGAGGGCGAGGATCTGTCCGCCGCCGACCAGGAGTTGTTGCGTGTCATCAATACGCTTGAGGTCCTCTAATCAGGGTCATTTCCGTGCCGTCGTGCGCGGCGTACCTGCCATCCTTCTGGGTTCATTTTTGTTTGGGGCGGCACTGGATGGGTGCGCTGGCGCCGTGGAGTCCTCTAGAATCGAGGATCGCGCGCGTCGGACGGTTCCCGTCCCGATCTGCTTGAAGGCGTTGGAACGTCGTAGCGCGGGAGTCGCATCGACGTTGAAGCCGGAGGACTATTGGTCCCTGGTGCTGCCCTCATTCGACGCGGGGGCCCGCACGGTGGATCGCAGCGCTCCCGACTGCAGCGGTCGCGCGGTGTTCGACAAGCCNNGCCTCCGACGGCTTGCGCATCGTGTGGCTACCCACTCATCGTTTCGCGAATGAAGAGGCTGCGGGCCCCTTGGCGCTGGTTCGACCCCGGGAGGGCTTCGCAGAAGTCTACGCAACGGGTTTCTATCGCGGGAGTGAGAAGAACTCGCGGTTCGCTCTAGAACGAATGGGGATACGTTTCGTCGTTACTGCCGGGAACGAAGGGTGCGCCACGGCGAAAGGCAAGCGATGCGAGAGCTCATTCAAGGCGTATGTCATGCGCTCTGGAATGCTCGTTGCTTCGGCAAATTTGGCACTGGAAAAGGTTGACTATCGCTCGATGGCGGGTGTGCCTGGTGCAGTTCAATACCGACTCACAGTGACACCAATCTTTCAGGATAAGGTGATGAGGGTCGTCGAGCAGCTGATCGTCCGTGGCGAGAATCAGAACGTGCTGCGCAAGTCGGATATGGAGCGAGTCTACCAGCTTTCTGCTGATGGCCAACTGACGTGCAAGCAGCAATCGCTGTGGGAATCAGAGGGCGTCAACTCTGCGCCCGCGGTTGCACCGCCGCCTGAGCCGTCTGGCAGTGCCGCAGACAGCGGCGACAAGGTGAAGAAACACAAATAGAAGACTTCACGCGAGGTCGGGAGCCGCAAGTCGGATCGGTGCTATGGCGCCCGCGGCAATAACCTCCCGCTCAACGAAGCGAGTGGGCGGGGTCATTGGGACTACCAGCAGATCAGGTTGCCGCTATAGCCACATTCTGGACGCTGGGCTATTGCATAGAGAGCGCCCATACCCAAGCCCGTCAGGAGCCCGATCCCTGCGGAGCCCCAGGCCTGTCCTGCATTTTCCCAGTTGCCCGCCCCTCGTCCAGCCGTGGTGATGATGGCCAAGACCCCGGGGACCGCGGTGTTTGTGGCGAAGGCCCCGAAGTTAAATTGCCCGCCGCTCCATTTGAGGGTGTCCACGAGGAATGTCCCGAGACCTTGTCCAAACGCAGCGGAAGCCATAAAGCTTTGCGTCGACAGCATGCCGTAGGAAGCGCAGCCCGGCCCGCCTTGCGTGGCCTCATCGCAACCGGGACGGTGCCCGCCGATTTCATTCTTGAGCACCCGCTCGTTGAAAAGAGCGAGTGTAGCAATCGTCATCGTGGGTGCCAAAACGGAGACGTGCCAGCGAGCCTTCCACCCAACGACAACTTCCGGATCCGAGTAAAATACTCGAGGAAAGATTAGCTGCACGCCGAGCCCCGATAGTGCCATCACATTCGTCGCTGTACTCCAGGCCTCACTTCGCGCTGGTGTCGATTGCGCACGAGCGGAAGTCGAAACTAGTGCAGCACATGTTCCAAAAGCTAGACCAACGACCCAAGTTCCAAACCATCGCATCAGAGCAACCTTTCGCGTGAAAGCAGCGGTGCCATTATCGTGGAGGACGCTCGGTTCGCAAGCCCCCATCCTCAGTTGTTGACTTGCGATGCCAATAATGCCGATAGACTTCGGCAAAGTCTTGGCCAAACACGTATGAGAAGGACTGCTGTCCTTCAGACAGTTTTTCGAACCGCTGGCAGAATTCCTCCCAGCGCGCTTTGTACTTCGCTCCCAGAAGGCCCGCCGATCCGCCGATTCCGACCGCTTGCTCAATAGACTGAGGAGACAGCTCATCGAGTAGCGAACGGACCCCCACCATTACCCCGTCCAATAAGGCCACCTGATGGATCATCAGGTCGGCGAGGATACCCTCAACCGCGTTTGGCCCGTCATAAGAACGATCCTGAGGGTCCAGCAGTGCCATGGCGATTTCTTCGGGCGTCCTCGCTTGCTCGAGTGCCGCGGTCGAGGGAGACCTGTGGACACTGCGCACACTGGCTGCTCTCTGCAAATCGAGCGAAGCGACGAATTCGGAGTATCCCTGTCGCAACGGGATGAACGTGCGGCAGAAGACCTCCATCGCGTCATGCAGCTTCGTGATAAAGCGTCCGATATCGCCAGACGTCTCCAGCTGCCGCTGTGGAATCAGTGAGCCTGCCAGCTCTTTCAGACCAATTAGGGCGAGCGTCTGCAGATCGAGTTGGAACGCCTGAGTGGAGGCGGCGGGGCGGGGGCCAGCGGCTTCTCCAACAGGAGGAAACGGCCCATGGTCCGCCAGCGGCTGACGCAATGAGGGATCGTTGGGCCAATGGCCAGCACCCTCGGCGCGGTCGGGCCAGGCGCTCGGGCTCGGCGGCGCAGGCGAAGACAACCTCTGCGGTTGGCTGCTTGCATCACGCTGGATCGCGATCCGCTGTCCCAGAAATTCGTGACCTGCCTGCGCGTCCGTGGGGGGCAAGGAGATTATCGAGCGGTTTCCTAGGACTGTCCCGCAAGCCAACGCGTTGCGCACCGGCGCCTCCTGCGCGACGACTTCGACATTCACCTCAATATGTTCCGAGAGAATGAAACACAGGTTCTTGGGGTCGAGAACGGCGCTCGCGTTGGGTTGGAGCCGGACCGGATTTCCGCCACCTGGTGAGGGGAGAAAGCACCCGTTCCTACTGCCAAGGTCACGAATGCATAGACTGCCGTTGTTGTCCTCGATGCACGCATGGAAGTTCGAGATGATCGTGAACTCCAGCGCGAAGTCGTTGAGTGGGTTGCGACCGATCCGAATCGGTAGGTGCTGGAATTGGCTCTTTGCCGCAGGAATTGGGTTCCCGCCGCGTCCAAATGCCCTCAGAACGAACATTGGCCGAACACTAGCTTATCGCCGCCTGCCGAGCCAAGTACTTGTGCGCACGCGGCTATCGTTCTGGTGCGAACGAAGCGGGAACGCTGAACGCGGTTTTTTGGGGAGCGCGGAACGGCCGAGCCTACTCTGCTCTGCCTGAGTTCAAACGTCAATTGTGTGGGCGACGTGCAGAAGTTCCGCTACCGAGTGGTGCTCGGCGAGCTGCCCGAGGGCAAGAGCAACTGGATCGGTGGGACTCAACGACTCCAATTGCCATGGCGCCTTGGCGACATCGCAGATCTCATTTCGGGAACCGGTAGTGGTCCAGAGCTCCGCCAATGTGCAGGCAGGGGGACTGCCGAGGGCAATCAGTACGGCGCCCTCCTGTCCGTCGTGGGACCAGAAGAAGCTCGGGATGGTAGCCTTCCACCGAGCTACGCGGCACACCCAGTCCAGCCAGAAACACAGCGCTGCACCGCCCGCTGCGCCAAGGGGTAGTCTGAGTGCCAGAGAAGACATGGGCCGCTCGGTCCCGCGGCACGTGGCAACGGTGTTGCTGACGAGGCTGAGCACTCGCGCTGGATCAACGGGTCGTTCCGCGCCGAAGATCAAAGTCCACAATTCGCGAGATGGAAGTGAACGCGTCCAAGAAGCATAGCTGTCGAAAGTGTCGTCGAGTGCGACCTGCACCATGCCGAGTGGCACTTGAGCCACCTCGACCTGAGTATTGGGGTTCGAAGTGAACGATAGAAGTCGCTCACTAGTAGATTGCCACGTGGATTCCAGTGCCAGTGGCAGGACTTCCGGTGCGGCGAGCAGCGATTGGGGGGCAAACAAGGGCACTGCCACGGTCAGCGGAAATCTTCGGCCTGCCCGATCCCAGCTCGGCGCAAATGCACCGACCAACGCGGAGGCGCGGCTGGGCGACGACGGCCGGTAGACGAATGCTTGCAGGCTACCGGCACTATACGCGTCGGCCCACTCCGTCCCCACTTTCTCCTCCGCCCACTCAATGTTGTGAGTAAGAAAGGCATCGAAACTCGTAAACTCTGGGTCGCGGTTGCCCGCAGCCAGGAAATCGCCTCGCGTTGGGTGTTTGCCGAGCACTCCGGGAAGTCCTAGCGTCGCGTCCCTCATGGTGTCCCTGCTGTCGTTTCGCCAACGGTAACCTCAGGTGGGCAATTGAGTCTAGAGAAGAAGGTCGGGGCGAAGGGGTGCACGCTCTTGGACGGCTTGACGGTGATCTTGACAGGTGGTTCGTTGCTACGGTTGAGGTTCCAGCTGGCCACAAGTTCCTCGACATCGCCTGCCTTGTTGCCAGTCGTGTCGAGCCCACCGGCTGAGAAGAGTCGGAACAGACCGAAATCTCCCATCCGAGGGATTTCGTCGGTGAACCCCGCACCCTTCACGCGTAGCGTTCCACCTCTTGGCGTCTCGGTCCCGGGCCAAACAACGGGGAGCCATCGTTCGGGTTCGTTTCGATACGTAGTGGTCTTTCCATCGACGACCAGCGACACTTCCGAAACGTTCGGACTCACAGACTCAATCTTGACCGAGAACGGAACGGAAGGCTCCTGACCGGTGCCGAAAATCGCGTCGGTGATTTGTTGCGACACATTCAGGCAATTCAAGAAATCCGACCGATAGGGCAAAGCTTCACCGGACGGCTTGGGGACGAAATTCTTACCCGAACGCTCGAGTCGCGTGGCGAAGTTCTTCTCCACGAACGCCCAAAGAATCCCAGTTTTGGGCCGAAAGAATTCGGTAAACTCTGGGAGCGACACCTCAATCTGGGCGGGACTGAACGGATATCGCGGCTTGATCTTGGTACGGAAGAGTTCCCAGACTTCGCTCTTCCAGTCCCCGCTTAGCTGCGCGTAGTCGGCTTTCGCAACACCGGCCCGGCTGCCGCGGATCGGGTTCATGAGTAACGGTTCAAGGATCATTCGAGTTCGTGGATCGGTCCCGCCGAGTAAGCGCTGTACCGCCGCCGCCGTGCGTAAGAGTTCTGCGCCGAAATCTGCGCCGGACGCTTGCTGAGACTCGGCCAACTGGGTCACTGAGACTTCGAGCGTACCGAGGTGTGTCAGGTATTGATTGAGTCCCGAGGGGGTGCCACCGCCCTCGGCCTTGTCATTCTCCCCAGAAGCGAAGCGAAGCAGTGGAGTGAAGTGCCGCTCGACGCTAGAAATCTCTCGAGGGGACGGAGCTCCTGCGTCCCCTCCAACTACTGCGGAGAGTAGCGCTTTGGCCTTTTCTTTGCCCTTCTCAAGCAACGAGCTGTCACCGATATCGAGCTGGACGTTTTCGCGGATAGCCCTGAAGAGCCGTACATAGGGGCCGTCAGCTTCCGTCAACACCTTCAATTCTTCAAGAGCACTTTGGACATTTTGTGGGGGGACGACATCAAGTCCAACGAGAAAGTCGGACCAAGCTGCGACATAGCGTTGAAAGTAGATTTCTCTTAACCGCGCGGCGGCGGACTGTTTCGAATCCGGGCCTTCTCCAGTTGCGCGCCCCAGCACCCAGGCCTCGAA
>PMCK01000432.1 GCA_003154095.1 Myxococcales bacterium
GCGACTGGCGGCGCAACAGCAACTGGTGGCGCAGCAGCAACCGGTGGTGCTGTGAGTGCTGGCGGAAACATGGCAACCGGCGGCGCAACAGCAACCAGCAGCAATGCCCCTTGGAGTAAGCGCTGGGGTTCGGCGGGTGCGGACTACGGAAACAGCTTGATCGTTGACGCCAACGACAACATCTACGTCACGGGCGGTTATACCGGAACGACAGATTTTGGAAACGGACCCTTATCGAGTGTTGCCGGTACCATGGATATATTCCTCGCTAAGTACAGCGCTTCAGGCAACTGTCTGTGGGTGAGGAGTTTCGGTGGAACTGGGAACGAGTTTGGGGCCAATCTGTCATTGGACAATCAGGGGAATGTTCTATTGATTGGAACGACTACCGGCACCGTTGACTTCGGCGGAGGCAGCGTCTCTGCCCCAGGCACCCGCAATACGTTCATCGCCAAGTTCGATGAAAATGGCGCGCACGTTTGGAGCAAATGCTTTGGAATGAGCCCAGAGACCGTTGGCTACACCGTTGCACCTGATAGCCGAGACAATCTTTACATTACTGGCTATTTTGACGGCCAGGTGAACTTTGGCGGCGCCACTCTGGCGACCGCTGGAGACCGCGATATATTCTTGGCTAAACTTGACGCAAACGGAAATCATCTGTGGAGCAAGAGATTTGGATCGTCCGCATACTACGACTCAGCGCAGGCCCTCGTGGTAGAACCCGTTACCGATAGCGTGTTGATCTCGGGACTGCTGGGTCAACCGACGACTGTCGGCGGCGCCGTGCTTGGTACTGGGACGGACAACCTCTTTCTTGCGAAGTTCGATTCAGCGGGCGCCGCTGTGTGGAGCAAGGGGTTTGCGAGTGGTTCCGGGTATCAACTCGCGCTCGAACCTTCTGGTAATATCGTGCTTGGCGGTTGGTGCGAAGGCAGTATCGACTTGGGTGGCGGCCCGCTACCCTGTGCAAACAAATACGGCATTATTCTAGCGAAATTCGATTCGTCAGGTAATCACATTTGGAGCAAGGGTTTTGGGAGTCCCAACGGCGTTGCGGCAACGGTCGCCATTGAGGGAACCGGAGATATCGTTACTGCGGGCTTATTTGATGGATCGATAAATATCGACGGCACAACGCTGACAAGCGTCGGAAGCACTGACGCGTTCATCGCTGCATTCACTGGTGACGGCCAATTGCTTTGGCACAAGCAGTACGGAGATTCCGCGACTCAAGGTATCAATCGGATTGCCGTCAATAGCACGAATAATGTGTTGGCCATCGGAACCTTTGCCGGCACAATCGACTTTGGCAATGGCCTTTTCACTTCATTGGGTGACTTGGATATGTGCTTGGCGAATATCGTTCCCCCGCAGTAGTCGCTCGACTCAGAAAGTCACCCTACCCCGACACTTGGCCAAATATGGTCACGTAGATATCGACCACACGATTTCCTTGGACACACCTCACTACGACTTCGAGCTTTCAATCGAGTACTTCGAGAGAAGCTCATGATTTTTCACCGAACAGGAGTTACGGACATGTTGAGAGCACCCACAATTCGAAGACAGTATTTCGTTCTCGGGCTTGCAATCGGGGCGACACTCGCGTGTAGCGGCCAAGCGCCTTCAAACACCTGCGATAGTGGCAACAGTGCGGGCGGAAACGCGAATGATCCCTGCGCCACTGGTGGAATGACATCATTGGCCGGTTCCCCCTCCACGGGTGGAAATGTGAACACAGGAGGAGATTCGGCAACGGGTGGAGCGAGTACCGGCGGTGCGTCGGGACAAGCCGGTGAGAGCAGCGCCGGAAGCTCGAGTTGCACGCTGAATGCATGCGGTGGTTGCAGTGTATTGAACGCGTCGCCCAATACAAGCTGTGGCACCTGCGGAAAGTACACTTGCAGTACCGATCAGAATACCGTTACTTGCTCCGATCCAGGCGCAAACGCGTGCGGTGCATGTGGAGCATTGGCGGGAACCCCAGGGGCCATTTGCGGCAATTGCGGTAAGTACGTGTGCAATAGCAGTGGCAGTGCGGTCACGTGTTCTGATGCAGGTCACAACGCCTGCGGCGGCTGCGGAACCTTGACGGCCAAGCCTGGTGCAAGTTGCGGTGTTTGCGGTAAGTACGTTTGCAGTGACAACAAGAGTTCGGTGAATTGTTCCGATCCAGGTCCAGCCAAGGTAAAGCAGGTGAGTGCTGGAAAGTGGCACACGTGCGTGGTGTTGAGCACGGGTGGCCTGCGCTGCTGGGGAGACAACGGATCTGGTCAGGTTGGAAACGGCACGAATCTGAATAATCTAATCACACCCCCTGCCACCGATGTGCTTACGAATGTTTCGGCTGTTGCCACGGGCGTGGGCCACACCTGCGCTCTGCTCGGTACAGGTGGGGTACGCTGCTGGGGTAGCAATGTGGGCGGTCAGCTTGGCAATAGTTCTACGACGCCAACGGCGTCACCGCCAACTAGCGACGTATTGTCCAATGCAGTCGCTGTTGCCGCCGGTGGAGATACCACCTGCGCCATTGTTGACACGGATGGCATCCGTTGCTGGGGCGACAACAATAATGGTGCGGTCGGTCGGGGTTCGAACAGCGCCTGGTTCTCCGCTCCACCAACAACCGATATCCTTGCGGGAGTTCGCAGCGTCGATTTGAATGACGAAGGTTCGATTGCCGCCCATGTTTGTGCGGTGCTCGGCAGTGGCGGCCTCCGGTGTTGGGGTTACAATGCCAATGGTCAACTTGGAACTGGCTCGACCTCAAATTTGGGCACACCGCCGGTAAACGACATTCTAGCTGGTGTCAGTACCGTGGCCGCAGGAGGGGGCCACACTTGTGCTTTGATGGATACAGGTGGGTTACGTTGCTGGGGAAGAGGCAACAATGGACAATTGGGTAACGGTTCGACCACCCAACTCAACCTACCGCCCGCGGCAGACGTCATCTCCGGTGTCGTGGCTGTAACTTCGGGGGTATGGCACACTTGCGCACTGTTCAACAACGGTGGTGTTCGCTGTTGGGGCGACAATGCATATAGCGAGCTCGGTGACGGGACGACGACCCAGCGAAATGTTCCACCGGACACCGATATTCTCACCGGCGCCACCAGCGTCGAAGCGGGTGGTTTTCACAATTGCGCCATAGTTAGCACCGGTGAGCTCTATTGCTGGGGCCGAAATGGCAACGGGCAGTTGGGCGATGGCACGACCACCACACGTGCGACGCCAGTTGCCGTGGGTCCGTTTTGCCCGTAGTGCCCATATTGTCCGGCGCGGACGGCAAGGGGAAGGTCGCCGCATGATCCTCCAAATTGGCGCCCTTTTCCCCGACTGCGTCGCGCCGCACCTCTGCTGCCTTTCTTCTCGAATCCACCCGCCTGACGCGTGCCGTCTCTCCATAAAAGATGCGGGCACGGTCCTGCGCGGGTTGGTTAGAAGGTGTCTCGGTGCCTTGTTGGGCGAGCGGACACTGATTGGCGATACCGCTCAAAATTCTCCGAACCCATCGATATTCGCCGCGCGATGGTCTACGTTCAACTTTGCCACCGACAGCACGGACGCGACGGGTTTCCGATGTGCGTTGGATCTATGAACCTACGGGCGAACCATCCAGTATGCAGCGCAGTTATTGATAAACGAAATCGTTTGGGACGTTAATCTATCGGCGAGATTGCCACCGTTGGGTGCGGGGCAATCTCACCAGGTACCATAGACAAGCGAAGATCCCGCGGCGACCGACGGGAGAGGCTTTTGCATAGAAAGCCCTAGGCGGCAAGTTCGAAGCAGCGGAAGATCTAGTGAAGCGTGTCGCTTGAGTCGTGGTCAAATGGACGTTGCTTGTAACTTTCTTTCNNTAACCTTCTTTGCAGTCCACAATGGGAGTCACGACGTTCTGGGTCACAACTGTTCCGCTGCCTTCCACACACACTAGCCCATATTTCTTCGTAAGCACGAAGCTGAAGTGCTCGCTTTTGCTCGCTAAGACGAAAGGCCCCCAATGAACATCGCCCTCGAGCCGCACCAATGAACCATCGCCGAGGTTCAGCAGATGATCAGTCGCCACTATGGCAGACCCTCGCCCGGTTCCCACGGTTCCCAGAACATTTATGGCAATCGAGTCCATTGGTCCCGGGGTTGTGAGTGACAGGAAAGTAGGATTGAGCCCTTTTGCGGCAAAACGCTGCTTTTCCGACTTGCCAGGTCTAATTTCTGCAATCACAAAGCGAGACTCGGGCCCCCTCAGAAGAATGTCAGCGATCGCGCTATCTTCTGCCCGTTTCGAATCCCACAACGTACGATTCTCTTTCGCCAATTCGTTATCTTGCTCCGGATCGTGACTCAATCCGTCCTTGTCCTCGGCTAACCAACCACGAGCACGGAGATGGTGCATTCCATTCGGGTAATCAAAAATGTACTTTTCGTATCCTGCTCGTGAATCCACTCGTTGCGCTGACCGCCACGCTTGCTCATCCTCCAAGCACTGCCTTGCATCCTTTAAATGCTTTCCGTCAGGAAACTTCTTGAGATAGTCATTGCAACCCTCTTCGGAGCCTTCCAGAACATTCCATTCATTGAGCTCGTTCTCATCTTGTGGAGAGAGGGCAGGCCCGCTTCGTGGAGCGACGGCAGGTTGCAACGTCTGCTTCTCCCTGCAACCGAAGGCTAGAGCGAAGGAAATGCAAAGCATGTCNNGAACTTGGTTGCCTGAATGCCGACTTATTGGGCTACTTTGTTAAAGAGGGTTTATCAGGCCGATGCTTTGGCCTGCCCTTGCGGCGGAAGGCTACGTTTCGTCGCTCTGGTGACCGAGCCTGCCACCGCGAAGGAAATACTTCAAAGCATGGGATTGCCAACCGACTTGCC
>PMCK01000164.1:0-28163 GCA_003154095.1 Myxococcales bacterium
GCGGCAAGGCCTTTCGTTTCCTCGACACGAGCAACGACATCTGCGGCATAACCAACCCGCATACCGCCCGCATATGCCTCGGGGAAGTTGAGCGACTTGACATCGGTTTTGACTCGCTCCAAGAGCCGATTGTCGTCCTCGAAACTAGTTGCCGTCGATGCGACCCGAACGACAATAACCACGGTTTTACCGTCGCTGGATATGANNCCATAGTTTTGCCATCGCTGGATATGAATCTTCCTCCATCGGCATTTGCATTGGCCTCAAGACCGTACCTTTGGCGGTACTTCGTGGCTAATTGTCGCCAAGGGATCTCCGGTGGCTCTTCGTCATCGTCGAGATTGGCTCCTGTTTCTTTGCCAACTTCCCAATCCCGCCGAGCTTCGACCGATTGCCGAAGTGTACGCACATCCTCGGGCTCCATTAGCTGAAGTGCGTACGTCTCGACAAAATGCTGTTCCTCGGAGCTATCGATCTGGACTCCAGTTACCGCCTGCTTCGGGTAAGTCCTAAGCCTTGCCGTCAGATCATCGACGAAGCGTTCGGCTTGCTTGAGATTGTGCCGCCCGCCCGTGTCAATCACTATGCCCAAATGACGTAGTCCGGGGAGCCTCGAACGCAACACAGTCAACGCGGCGACGCTGGGCGCCGATTCGGGCAAAAGTTCTTCTATATCGCTTCGCAGGTTCGCATAGGTGAGAACCGTACGCCACCCGGCCAATATCGATAGCGCGATTGCCCCCAGCAGCAAGAACCTACGCCAACGAAGCAGAAAGGCAACCCATTGGTGACTGAGAGGTTGATGCGTTTTCATCGAAGGGAAATTCCCGTGCTTAAACGGAACCGACGGGCGTTCAGATCTCGGGCTACCCTACGGCGGCCCCAGTGCTAGCTTCACGCGGACATGATCGCAATGCGAGTATTTGGTCTTTGGATAGCCCGATGGTTCGGCTGCGGGCTATTTCCTTATGGGCCGGGCACGGTTGGGGCCCTAGGGGCCTTACCTCTGCATTTTCTATTTGTTCGGCTTTCGCTGGGCCTTCACGTGGCAGCAGTCGGCCTCCTGACGCTCGTGGGAGTTTGGGCCTCCGACTGCGCCGTAAAGGTCCTAGGTACAGACGATCCGCAACAGGTCGTTGTCGATGAAGTCGCGGGAACGTTGATCGCAATGACCTTTGTCAGAGGCCACAGTGCATGGGCTCTCGTGGCCGCTTTTGTTGCCTTTCGCCTACTGGACATTTTCAAACCGGGGCCAATAGACACGGTTCAGCGTATGCGACCCGAGGGCTTGGCCATCATGGCCGATGACATTCTGGCCGGCTTAGGCGCCGGCGTGTTGGCAATGCTGGTTCCGTGAGGCTGTTGGCCATGACACACGCGATACGGTTTCATCAAGTAGGCGGACCCGAGCAACTGAAGTTCGAAAGCGTCTCCGACAGTCCACCCGCAGCCGGCGAAGCACGCGTCGTGCATCGGGCTATCGGGGTCAATTACATCGATACTTATCACCGCACCGGTCTATATCCCCTGCCCGCTTATCCTAGCGGCATCGGGCTCGAAGCCGCTGGGATAGTGAATGCCATTGGCGAAAGTGTTTCGGACGTCGCCGTGGGAGATCGCGTGGTCTACGCAGGGGGTGCAGTTGGAGCCTACTCAGAAGCGCGCAACATTGCAGCTGAGCGTCTCGTGAAGATCCCGGATTATATCAGCGATGAACAGGCAGCAGCGATGTTGCTCAAAGGAATGACGGTCGAATTCCTGACGTATCGAGCATTTCGAGTCGCATCTGGCCAAACCGTGCTTTGGCACGCAGCCGCAGGGGGCGTTGGTCTAATAGCGTGTCAATGGCTCAGTCACAGGGGTGTACGTGTAATTGGCACAGTGAGTACGGATGAAAAAGCGGCGCTCGCAAGAGCCCACGGCTGCGCGGAAACAATTATTTACACTCGTGAAGACTTCGTAACGCGTGTGTTCGAACTCACTCAAGGTCAAAAAGTGCCAGTGGTCTATGATTCAGTGGGCAAGACGACGTTCCTCGGTTCGCTCGATTGTCTGCAGCCCCGAGGCATGTACGTCGGGTTCGGCAACGCATCGGGTAAAGCCGAGCCCTTCGATATTGGTCAACTTGCAGCCAAAGGCTCACTTTACATTACGCGACCGACGCTCTTTACCTACACTGCAGCGCGAAGTGATCTGCTCGACAGTGCAGCCACCTTGTTCGAGGCCGTCTCGCAAGGCGCCGTCAAAATTCACATATCCGAGAGATTTAGGCTTTCCGAGGCACGCCGGGCGCATGAATATTTGGAATCGCGCCAGTCGACGGGTTCCCTTTTGTTGATGCCATGACGGCACGGAAAAATACTCTCGGAGTGCGGCTCAATTGGCGATCATTCCGGTGCGCAATTGATCGGACATTTTTGTCCCAGTGAGTAACCTAACCCATTCCAAGGCGAATTCCAGGGAAGTTCCCGGGCCGCGGCTCGTTACGAGTTTTCCGTCCGTTACGACGCGGTCCTCACAATAACGCGCACTGGGCAATTCATGGCCAGGATATGAAGTCGCGCGCTTATCCTTCAGAACACCGGCGGCTTCCAAGGCAATTGGAGCCGCGCAGATTGCGCCCAGATAGCGGTCGTCTTCGACTTGCCGTCTTAAGCGCCCAATCACCCTTGGATCATCGCGCAGATTTCGAGAGCCGGGCATGCCACCAGGTAAAATGACTGCGTCGAATTCCGCACTGGACACTTCATCGAGTTGGCAATCAGCCATCAATGAAAGATCATGAGCCCCTCGAACCAATTGTTCTCCGAGTGAAGCCGCGGTCACCTGGATGCCTGCACGGCGAAGTACGTCGATGATGGTTACGGCCTCAATTTCCTCGAAACCATCGGCTAAAATCACGAGCACTTTTGACATGATAACGTTCTCCACTACGGATCCCTAAATTGACAACGCAGCGGTTCCAAATCAACGCCCTGGCCGCGCTGACGCTCGACCAACAACGTTCCACCCGCCCGAACCAAAGGATTTGCAATGCCAAGATCGGCGTCGCTCGCGATTGCCGAGCTTGGCTGTCCAGTGGGCAAGAGCCGAGCCAAACTGACTTTCTCGCCGGTGTTTCCAACCGCCAACCAGGCGCGATCCTTGACCTCCGCCTCAAGATCAACGAGCAGCTGCGGAGCGCCGACGCCTATTGATTCGTCCTCGACACGAAACTTCTCGGTATGTCCATCGAGCCCCACTCGACCCAGGTGTACAACCTGCGACTCGACACCCGGTGAAGTGTCATCGTCTCGCCAGGCCAAGAGGGCAATATTATCGTCGAGCGCAGCCAAATCGTAGGCGACAACGTGTGCCAAACCTTCGGTGACGCGAAGTGGCCTTCCAATGGCATGTCCCTCGATATCGAGCGCATTCACGTAGAGATCGCGCGCGCCCAACTCAACAGCGGGAGGGGTCGAGTCGTCTTCGTGGCCACCGTTTTTATTGCTTTTGTTCGAGGGGACTTTAGAGCGCCTGGATTGGGGCGCATTGATGGCCCCGGAACCTGACTGTACCCACGCAGCCCAGAACCCACCCGTCCGCGCAACGACTTGCGGCGACTCCGCATCAGTGTCACGACTAGATAGTATCAAGGGTTTTGCGGGCAGAACCAGGCTTTGTACAAGAAATGGGGCCAAGGCGATTTGGCCTTTTCGGGTTGATTTTTCCGCCTCGTCCCACGCTAGTATTCCGTGATTGGCGTTTACGGCCACTGAAAACACCGTCGACGCGTTCTGCGACACGGAAACCTCCGCGCCCCGCGTAATCTTGGCCAAAGTTGCAGGTTCCTCGACCCGCATGAGGCGCAATGTTCGCCCGGCCGCATCCATATCTGCCAAAACCACGACTAGCGCCCGCGCGTCACCCGCGATGCGCGGAGGATCAGCATCCCCATAGACCCGACCCAATTCGACCTTTCGCCCATTTTGGGCATCTGAGCCCAATAGGGCCAAAACTGCGCTGCTCTTGCCGCCCCGACCGTCTATGGCCGATACGGCAAAACCACCCGCGTAACCGACGGCCTGTCCAACATTTATGCCAAATGGAATGTCCAAACCCGAATCGTCCTCGTCCTCCGAACCCCCAGTGGATCCCATGGAGAATTGAGCGCCGCCGTTCACGACGCTGCAATGAAACGGAAACCGCGATTCAAAAGGGTTTACGGACTGGCCTGCATCCTTTCCGACCTGGACCGCGGCATTCTCGGGGTTACCGCTCGATTTGGTCTTCGAACAGTTGCACCCGATGGCTGCCCCCAGAAACACGGACAAAAGAGCGTTTGAGGCGCGATACACAGCCACTCGTCTACCACTTGCCCTAGGCCATGTCATCTAAGCTTCAAATACGGGCAACATCGGTAGCCCAATTGTGCAGCGGCTGCTACGTCTCCGGCCAACCCTCGCCTCCCATGAGCCAGACCAAGCTCAATCAGCCGTACGAACCCAATCCGCTATTGAGGGCGATTTACGACCGCCTGTTTGAGTCGATAGACGTCGATGAGTCCTGGGTAGATTCCGTGCAACGGTTGGCGCAGCAAGGCGTCGTCGTACATGTGCTGCAAACATTGAACTTCGTCGAGTTCCTCGTCCTTGACCACGTCACCAAGCTGCACGGTCTGCCGAGAATCCGCTTCGTCAATGATCTGGGGTTGTGGGTGCTCAATCCAATGGGCAAAGGCTGGTTGAACGCCCTCTGGCCCAAACGTCGCCCTGAACCTTCCGAGGAATTGCGGTCGGCCCTTGCTCTTGGTGGGTCTGCTGCTCTTTTTCTAAAACGCCGTGCCAATGTGGTCAACGTGGCGACATCAGGCACACTAATTCGAAACACGGAACCCAAAGAAGGCGACCAACTCGTACGTACGTTGTTCGAATTCCAGCGTCAGGCGGATCGTCCGATCGTACTCTTGCCCGCCGTATTCGTGTGGACCCAGCATCCTGCCCGTGACGAACTTACGGCCCGTGATTTGCTGATTGGGCCGCCCGAAGCACCGAGTGCATCCTGGACCATAGCGCGACTACTTGCGGACCCCCATCGAGTGCGGCTGCGGGGGGCGGAGCCATTGAACCTCGACGATTTCCTGCGATCCAATGCACAACTTCCGGACAAGGCGCTGACTCGGCGGCTCGTCTATTCGATGATGCGACGGCTCGGTAAGGAGCGGCGCGGTTTCAGTGGCCCCGTCGTAAAAGCGCCGGAACGCATCCGCGAAGACATCATCAGAAGTCCGCGCATGCGCGAGGTCATCGACGACTTAGCGGGTGGAGATCCTAAGCTTGCGGATCAACTTCGCGGTCGCGCTGCTAGTATGATGCTTCAACTGCAGGCAAAGCCCGAGTACATAACCGTACGGACATTGGGAAAACTCGTCGAACTTTTCATTCACAAAGTGTACGCGGGCATCGAGGTAAACAAGGAGGACGCCGAGCGACTGCGACGGGCTGCCCGTGACGGGACTCTAATCCTATTGCCCAGCCACAAGAGTCATGTCGACTACATGGTTGTTTCATACCAATTCAATAGAATGGGCTTGCCGACACCCATGATTGCGGCTGGAGACAATCTCGATTTCTTTCCCATGGGTCCATTAGCGCGACAAAGCGGGGCCTTCTTCATTCGTCGTTCCTTCAGGGGAGACAGGCTATACGCTGCCATCGTCAGCGCGTACGTGCGCCGCATGATACGCGATGGTTTCCCAATCGAAGTCTTCCTTGAAGGGGGTCGAAGTCGAACCGGTAAACTGTTGGAGCCCAAATTGGGCCTTCTAAGCATGATTGTCGACGCGACATTGGCCGAATCCCAGCGACATACCTATTTCGTACCGATCAGCATAGGCTACGAGCGCATCGTCGAGACGGATAGCTACGGACGCGAAATGACAGGTGGTGAGAAGCACAAGGAAAATGCCGCTGGGCTGCTCCGTTCGCGACGAATCTTCAAATATCGATACGGCCGTATTAACATGCAGGTGGGAGAGATCGTCACACTCGACAAGTGGAACGACGAATCCACGGTGCCTCAGCGCGAACCACTGAGACCGGCCAAACGTAGAGCTTTGGTAATACGTCTCGCGCGCCATGTGATGGACGAAATCAACCGAGTCACGGCCGTTACTCCTGGAGCGTTGACGGCACTCGTATTGCTTTCGCATTCGCACCGCGGGTTGTCCCACGAAATAGTGGTGCATCGTGCAGGAGCACTATTGACGCTGCTAAACCGTGCCGGCGTTCGGGCAGTCGAGGCGACAGCAACGCCTGCGGGTACCCTGCGCCCATCGGCAATCCGTGAAGCATTGCAGCTGTTTGCTGACGGAGAGTTGGTAGAAATTTACGCGACCGGCGAATCCGAAGTTGCGCGGGAACCCAGACGGCGTGGGCGACTGCAGGCGGGACCCGGCTCGTTTTACGTTGTGCCTGACTCCAAACGTCTTGCCTTGGATACTAGCAAGAACATAATAATTCACTTCTTCGTGTCGCAAGCGCTCTTCGCACTAGCCTGGCTTGCCGGAACCAATGCCGACAATTCAGTCACGGAGGTTCACGATCGTTTTTGCGAGCTAAGACTGCTATTTGCACATGAATTCCGACTTGGGACCAAGGCAGAAGGGGACCAAGCGTTCGAAATCCTGTTGAAGCAGTACACGGAACTGGGTTTCTTGTCACATGATGGGGCCAAGCTCGCCTTGGCCGCACCTTACAGTGACATCTCCTCGGTAAAATGGCTGATGCTGCTTGCTGAAATACTCGTAAACTATCTAGAAGGTTACAGGGTTGCCGCACGCACAGTGTCGCTGGCACTAGAGCAATCGCTTCCGGTAAAGGAATACTTGAAGCGAGCTCTAGCCACTGGAAATCGTATGTTCTTCGCAGGGGAGATTCTGAGGCGTGAGTCTGTTACGAAGTCAATTCTGCAAAACGCTTTGGCGGCATTCGCAGACCAAAATTGGGTCGACTTGCACGGCGAAAAGATCACTGTGACCGATTCAGCTGCCACACAATCCGCCGTAGGTACACTCGAAGCGCGCATCGCGCACTTCTTGCAAGGAGTGCGTCCCTGATGCGCGTCCGAAACCGAGTCGCCGCATACAGTACACTGGCATTGACGCTTTCGGCTTGTTTTGGAGTTCCCAGTCCGTTGGCACCTGGCCTTCGCGGTTCAGTTGGACTACCGAGCCATGGGGTACTGACGAATGGCTCACAATTGCCCGAATCCGGGATCGGATACGAGCGATATCGCCACGCTAACGCGCACTATTGGGGCGTCTCACGGCTAGTTGCCGCCATCCAAAAAGCAGCTGCCTACGTTGATCGCATGCTACCCGGGGGCGCCCCACTTTCGGTCGGTGACCTATCATCCCAGTATGGCGGAAAGATTCCGAATCACGCATCGCACCGAACGGGTCGCGACGTAGACCTTCTATATTATGTGACTAATGTCTACGGTCATTCGCTCAAGAGCCCAGGGTTCGTGAGCATTGGAAGTGACGGACTGGCACCTGATCCCACGAATCAACGTTTCGTTCGCCTCGATGTCGAGCGGCAGTGGCTACTAACCCGCGCACTACTTACGGATCCACAAATTGATTTACTGTGGATGTTCGTTAGTCGCGACGTGGAAGCACTAGTAGTTCAACACGCGCGCGCCTCGGGAGAAAAGACCGAGATCATTTGGCGCGCTGAACAAGTCCTGCATCAACCGCGAGATAGCGCACCCCACGACGACCACATGCACGTGAGAATCGCTTGTACCCCTGCCGAAACGTTGGAGGGTTGTGAAGGTGGTGGGCCTCACTGGCCCTGGTTGCCGGATGATTCGAACTGGGACGACTTGAACGTGAACTTCATTTACTGGATCGCCAGCGACGATCCAACTCCCTGTACTCCCGAAGGGGCTACGGATGGCAAAGAAACCCACTTATACTGATGGGCAGCTCGTATTGGGGGATTGTCTCGAGCACACCGAGAAGTTAGCCAGCGAGTGGGGTTCATTCGATTTGATTTACGTTGATCCGCCATTCAATACAGGTCTAGTTCATTCGGCACGGAACAAAACCGGGGCGCGTGCCCAGGGCCAATCGGCATACAAGGACGCTTGGGGAGGTCTCCAAGGTTTTTGCAGCATGCTCGAGCCGCGACTCCGATGCTGGCACGCCGTGCTTTCGAAGCGAGGCAGTCTGTGGTTGCATCTGGATTTTCGTGCCGTTCATGATGCCAAGGTGATTGCGGACAAGATATTCGGATCGACGGGATTTCGCGGCGAAGTTATCTGGGTGCCGGGCAATGGCGCGAGGCGCAAAAACGGTCCGAGTGTCACGCATCAGACCATTTTGATCTATGCACGCGGTGACAAGTTCACCTACAATGGAGATGATCCTGACGCGCGCGAACCCTATGCCAAGACTAGCCGCGCGATGCATTTCCGCCAAATGGACAGGGCCGGGCGGCGCTATCGAGAGCGCGAGATTTCTGGCAAGGTATATCGATACTATGAGGACGAAGGACGACGTCTTGGTAGCGTTTGGACCGATTGTCCAGCAATGCTCGCCAACACACCTTTGATACCGGAAGCCTCCGGCTATCCAACGCAAAAACCACTAAAACTCTTGGAACGAATCGTTCGCTTGGCTAGCAATCCCCTCGACCGAATCCTCGACCCCATGTGCGGCTCGGGCACGACTTTGGTGGCGGCACGCCAATTGGGACGAAGCTGGGTTGGAATCGACAAGAGTCCTGTGGCAATTCGAACTGCCCATCAGCGAATCGCAGCAACGACACTAGTCCAGACCTGTCTAGTCAAATGAGTCGATTTCGACTCGAACCGGACGGAATTACGTATCGTGCATACAGCGCGATTCCAACCACCGACGTTGCGCCGAAGGCCGCCATCAATAGCCACACGGAACCGACGGGATGTCGTTCATACAAATAACGAGTGAGACTCGAAGCCGACTCGTGAGAAAAGTTCACCAAGCGGCTGAACGCCTCGCCCTGCGGAATGAGATTTACCTGATCGGAGGACATGCCCCGTTCCTGCAACAGCGCTCTAGAAAAGCGCTCTTTCGATGCTAGCTTGTCATAAAGCATGGGTCCGAACTTGCCCTCCAGCGTCCAGCCTATAGCTAGCGGGATCTGGGAGAATCCGAGATACATTGCAGTCTTATCCCTAGGCGCAATATTACCCATGAACTCGTTGAATTTAGGGCTACTGAGCATTTCGCCTACGCTAAACACCAAAATGGCCAGCGCGCTGAATGTCCCCACTGTGCTCAGGCCGCTCATGAGCATTGCTGCAATGGCGAGCAGAGTTCCAATGATCATGCTTGTCGTTGCGCGCATCTTTGAACCCAAGTATGCGACCAAGAAACACGTTGACATAATCAGTCCAGCGTTAATGTTCAACATGCCCTCTGGCAAAATTTTGGTCCCGCTTGGGTTTGCGCCCAACAGGAATCTCAATGTGGAATTCCCGATGTGTTCTTGGTGAAATAGGAATTGAACGAGCTGTTCGGTATCAACCCAATCTCGAACGTGCAGAGGCAGAACATCGAAAAGCGCGTTGAACATGAACCAAAACCCAGTAAACGCGAGGAGGTAAGTCCACACGTGTTTTTGCGATAGTTCTTGGATCGACACACGCCACAAGCTGCCGCGTGTTGCTTGGTCATGCGCCACAGGTAGCTTGGGCTCACGATACGTAGCCAGGAGTATGAAATTGCAGGCAATGATACCGCCACAGGCATAAAACACGCTGGTCCATGATAGCCGGCTGCGCAGAAACGCGGCGAGTAGCGGTCCTAGCCATCCTCCAACATTGACCAATTGGTAGAAAAACCCCCATGCAATCGAGCTGTTTTCCGGGCTCGTTGAATGCACCAACGTACCTTGAATTCCAGGCTTAAATATCGCAGTACCAGTAGCCAGCAGGATGGCACCAAGAAAAAAGCCAAGATACGTGGGTATCCAGGCCATCACCAAATAGCCGGATATCTTAATTATAGTGGAAACAAAAATTGTTCGTTTATATCCAAATCTATCGGCAAGTCCCCCGACGAATACGGGCAATATACTTTGAGTGAGCGCCCATAACATGAGAACGTCACCAAACGTGCTCGGCGACACCCCCAAACCGCCTTCGACGCGAGGGGCCGTTGCATAGAGCGCCGACACGGCTTTGACACCGTAAAATGCAAGTCGCTCGACCATTTCCATGCCGCCAACGATCCAAAATACGAACCCCAAGGACACGATTGCCGCTCGAAGGCCCAACTGACTATGCTTGTCGGTCAGCAACTGCGGTTCTGCTAACGTGGGAGGGGGTACCGTCATGGTCCCCAAGCCTTGCCGTAACCTTGCAACTAGTCCAGGAAGGTCACGTCATTAGCCAACAGATGGCACTGCTTGACGTTCTTTGAGGATGGCGTCGGCCGCCCGAATACCATGCGCATGCGCTTCTTCGAATAGGGCTACGCCCGACAGATCAGTGTTCGCGAAATGCACGCGCCCCCGAGATTTGCGCGCCTCGCTTCGATCTGTACCCCAGATTAGTCCCGGGATTGGCCGAATCATTGCGTGGCCCCAACGCCAGATATCGATTCGCTCGACCAAATCGGGCAGGTCTGGGTGGGCCCGCACCAAATCGGACATTATGACGTCGCAGCATTCTGAATGATCTAAAGCTGCGAGCCTGGAACGCGCCGTTTGTGGTTCCACCTCCGTGAACGGGAAGTAGTACGTTAGAATCGTTGGGCCTTCATCCCTAAGGGTCTGATGTGTCGCAACGACATAACCGAGGGATGGGCTGTCAAGCAGCACGTTATCCCATGCCAACGGAAACTGTTCACTATAAGGCCGTTCTTTCAGATGCAGATTGGCAACCATCCACGGCACGTAAGTAAACGACTCCGAACGTTCGAGCGCACCCGTTGGCCAAGAACTAAGTAGATGAGCAGCAATGAAACGCGGGACAGCCAGTATGACATGGCGAGCGCGTAAGCGATACGGAGCATTCCCATTCGATTGGAGCACCGTTAGGTCCACATGCTGCTCGGCTGGCGTCACCTTCACGACCAGCTGGTGGTGTCGCATCCGCGTCCCTATAACTCGTTCGAAATGCCGAACCAGGCGACCATTACCTTCGGGCCAGGTTAAGAACGGCGCTGATGGGGCTCCGGGGTTGGGCACTCGTGCCGAGTGATAGTGCATCAATGCCCACGCGCTGGTAGTGTCGAGATTGCAACCATAGTCATCGCGACAGCCATACTCCAACCACCAGCGCAGCACCTTGGAGCGGTAGTTCTCGGCACTCAGCCATGCTGCTGCGCTCATCGAGTCCGCTTTGACCCAAGGAGAATCCGGCGAACAATTCGACAACGGCAAGGCAAATGCTCGTCTTCCGTGGTCATCACGAAATGCCACCCACTGCCGTACCTGACCTTGAAACCGAGCGAATTCAGCCCAGTCCGCGGGCAGCATTCGACTTCTTGGCAGCAGCCCTGATATCCAGCGACCGTCAACATACAGTCTTTCGTCTGGCGCGCGCACCAGCATGTTTTCGGCAGGTTCCAATTGGCCGTTTTTGTCAGGATCAAAACCGCCGATCTCTTTCAACAATGCCGTGAGCTCGACATTGCTCGAATCTGGCACTGGAAGATAATGGGCCGCCCATGGGTAAGGCACTATACCATCCGTCGCGTAGCAGGACGTTCCGCCCGACTGGGATTCCAATTCCAACACGACATAGCGCGGTTCACCTTGTCGCTCGAGTCGCCAGGCGGCACTAAGCCCCGCCACACCGGAACCGACGATGGCAATTTCAACTTCCTCGGTGTTTGCCCCGCCCACATCGAGCGAAGCGTCAAGCACACGATGCCCGAATGACTTGTTGCCGCCTACGATCCGCCCCGCGTACTCGTGCCGCCTGTATCGCTGACATGCCAGTGCTGCAATAGGCGCCCCGACTAATACCGTTAGCATTTCACGTCGCGATAACACGCCGAGCTATTTCCTCTTTAGTGCGCTCTATTCGAGACTTACGCAGCAGAACGTGACTGCCTGGCCCTTGGTCACAGAACCCACCAACTCACTGCCTTGCCCTGTACACATGGGCGTTCCAGCCGCTGCAACTGATGCGTTGGACAATTTCATGTTGACCGAACTGGCCCCCGTGTAACTTCCACAGCCGGGCGTCGGAGGTACTATGTTGGACGACCCAAGACACTGAGTATCGCTCGCCCAATCGCCCACAGAAGAGGTTTCTTGACATACGAGACCGCTTGCCACACAGGCGCAATCACTACAATCTCGAGCGTCCTTCGAATTGTAATACACGAACGGAATGCTGAACTCCTGCGGGCAAGCCGCTGAATCCATTTCCTGGTAGATGCATACCGACTTGTCGAAAACGCCCCCAGCGCGTTTCATGCACATGCCCGAAGTGCAGCCGCCATATTGGGGCATATCGCAAGCGCGAAGAGTCAAATCCCAAATTGGCGTCGGAAAGGACTTTTGGCCGGACACGAGCGGTAAGCAACTATTGTCTACGACGTACGCCGGATCGTGCGAATAGAGCATGGGGTTGAATTGCGCCGTATCTAAATCGATTTTTGTGCAAGTTGTACCCACCACGTACCCGGGCTTATCGTCTGGGCCAATCATCTGTGGATTCGAGCTGCTGCAAGAAGAATCTCTGAGAAACTGGACCCGTGTTTCGCAATGTGCGGTGGCTGTGCTTGGCGTGCCACTACAGCTGCAACCCGGACACAAGGAGCCCGTCACGGACGGGTCATCTCCCGCGTATAACAGGGGATATCGCGCTGAAAGAAAGCCCGAGTCAATACAGCTAGGTGGCGTGTCTGTCCCACTGCCGCGCCACAGCGCAACCGGACCTGACCATCCGGCTGGAATTGGCGGAACGCACTTGACCGATTCTGCGCAGACTGGATCCGCGCAAGCGTTGTGACCCGCATCAATTCCGTTGAAGCAGTTCACGTCGCTAAATTTGTGATCGGGAAAACTGCACTGCAGCAAGGCGCTAAATGCTGTCAGCGTCAAGACGAGCACCCGCATCGAAAACAGCGGTAGCTGTCTAAAATGTGGCGGCAACATTGGCTCCAGCAAAATGGTTGTCGCAGCCCAAGTTCAAACGCAGTTTGAGCGCGGACCTCGAATCGAAAGTTGTCGTTTTGTGTTCTACGGCCAAAAAACCGTAAGTCGCTATACCTAGGCCCAATAGTCCAATTCCTAAGGCAATTGGCGCCCCCACAGACGCCAGCTCACCCCGTGTTTGCGTTGGCTTGAGACTCGTCGGACAAATATTACTCGACGTGCAACCATTGTTTAGGTCGTCAATGGCCCTCTCGCGTACATACCAAAATACTCCGGAGGTGATTGCGCCAGCGATACCCGCGCCCCCGGCTATCCATGCCCAACTTGGCGGGTGCCCACCGGAGTTCGAATCAAAAGTATTGGGCCGAGGATTGCGAAGTTTGGAGTATTTGTCGGGGGGACGCCTGGATACGAATCCAGCGGGCGGCTCGAGTTGGATAGTTTCAATTGTGGCCTCTACGACACGCGCGCGTTTCACGAAGCTCTGTCCGTCGGCCGTGCGCACTACTAATTGATGATCACCCGGATCAACGGGGATTTCCTTGCCTAGCTTGCTCTCACCCAGAGCTATCCCGTCCAGCTCGACGGTCGCGTCAACCAATTTATCATTGAGTGTCACGACCAACTTGGGCACACGAATTTCCAGTTCTTCGCGTGCCTGCCTGATTTCGCCCAACTCCACTACAGTTAACTGCGAAGCTTCGTATTCGGCAAGCCTGTAATCTCCCAGCGCCTCTGTCTGTCGTCCCAAGTGTTCCTTACAGCGAGCCAGATGAAACCGAACTTGAGGAGTGGTCTTGATGCGCGAAACTTGTTCCAATCGCGACAAGGCGCCGGCCCAGTCGCCGGCCACTTCCATGCTGAGTGCTGTCCGAAACAGGCTTCGACCGCGCTCCAATTCCGACGCGGACTGTGCCAACGCGTTACCAGTAGTCGCGGTCGCAATCGATAGAGCGACGACTGCTAGTCGGACTGCCCGACCTGGAAAAAAGCCCAAAAGAAATCTCCTCAGACATGAAGCATACCATCGCGGGACAAGGGTCAACGTTACAAAAGGGCCCCGGCACCGAACTTGCGGCCAAGTCACACAGTTTGGGCCCGCTGACGTCGTTCCGCCTCGGCAATTAGCCGCGAATACGCATCAAAATGTTCGTCGCTCATTGTGGAGCCCACTCGTCGCGAGGGCGGCGGCACTGAACCCTGTGGCGTCGAAGCGACGCCTCGCGAACCAACGGTGTGCGAACCTAGACTGGAGATACGTAGGTGGCGATCCACTCGCACGTGTGCCTGGTTCGCCAGCCAATCCACCAAGATATCGAGACGCTCAGCTGCATTGGATTGCATTGGCACAATGGATGGGAACTCGAGTTCGCGCGCATCAATACGCGCGATCCAAGGTACCGTGACGAAATGCAGATCAGCTGCGGCAAACACATCAGTAACCCCTGGATTTCGCCCGTCTCCCATCGTAGCAGCTTCGCTTGCCCCACTGCCAGCCCAAGGCCCTAGAGGCGGAGTCGAACGAAGTTGTCCTGCGATGGCACCAATTGTGTTGCCACGCTGAGAGCGGCCCATGTGAACGTCACCGCGCACAATTGTCAGCAACGCACCGAAAGGCACCGACATCGTGCGTTCGCTGAGACGTAACGTCATCTCGGCGTCCGTTACTTCCAATCCCCGCAAGTACACGATCTTTCGCTCGGGATCTTGACCCACTGCCGAGTCGATGGCCACAGCCTGAAACCCAAGCGCGGTTAGTTGCCCGACCAACAATCGAGCTTGCTCAAAATCGGCCAACACACGCACGACACCCCACACGCCAGGTCGCAATCTCGTGCGCAAGTCATAGGGCAACAGCCCAGTAACTTGTGCCAGTTGTGCGACTTGTAACTCTGACCCCGAGAACTCTGGGCTCAGTAGAACCAACATCCGCTACGAAGCTCCAATTGCACCATAAATTGTAATTGAATCATTCTAATGAACCGAGGCCCAATTTCAATCACCGATCTGTTCGCCTCGCTCGCCAAACTTATTAAGTTCTCGAGCCAGAAAGCCTTGCACAATCGCGCAGGATTTGCCGAGCGATTACCCCAAAATCTACCCTGTCCGCAGCGTGACCGTTGTCGACCGCCCCCATTTCGATCTACCGCTCAAGGGGATATTTGATCAGCCTTCGGCAGCAAAATGCGAGCTAGAACGCTTTCTTTCGACAAACGACTGGGGTACTCGCCCTGTGTAATCAAACATCCTACCTGTCCTGCCAATGCCGATAAATACTGCTGTTACATTACACTGGATTACCATTCGAGAGTGGGCTTCATCGACGCTATGAAGGCACATGTCGATTGCCCTCGGCAAAACGCTCGATGCAATATGTTCACCCAGAATCAAATCCGTTCGTTCAGAGGTGGCGCATGTGGGAATCGTTTGCAAGGCCCTTGTTGGCCACTGTTATCTATTCGCTGCTAGGTATTTTGATCTTCGCATTTGGATTCTTCCTAATGAATAAGCTTGCTCCTTTCTCGTTGAGAAAGGAAATCGAAGACGATCAAAATACGGCACTCGCCGTCGTAATGGGCTCGGTAATTCTTGGACTCGCAATCGTTATTGCCGCAGCCATCCACGGATAACGTAAAGCGAGGGTTCGGACCTTCGATGTTTGGCCGAGCCGAAACTAATGCTGGCGCAGGTCGCAACACTGCGCGGTCCAGCGCTCTTTTCGGTATCGTTCTCGTCATTGCCACAGCTGGGCTTATCTATGAATTGGCAATTGCGGCTGTCGCAAGCTACCTGCTCGGTGACACCGTCACCCAATTCTCGCTTGTAATTGGCGTTTACCTCTCCGCCCTAGGCCTGGGTGCTTACCTGTCGCGCTACGTCGACCGCGACGTAACGATTACGTTTGTACGCGTAGAGTTCGCAACGGCGTTGATAGGCGGCCTCAGTGTCATTGGCCTTGAACTGGGTTTTTCATTCGGTGCGCCATTTAGAGTCTTACTATTGCTGACGGTCCTAGTTGTAGGGGTTTTGGTAGGGTTGGAATTGCCATTGCTCATGCGAATCCTAGAGCAGCGAATGACTTTCCGCGACCTTATCGCTCGCGCCCTGGGCTTTGACTACATTGGTGCATTACTGGGCTCTCTGGGGTTTTCTCTGTGGCTTCTGCCGCAATTTGGCCTCGCTCAGACAGCGCTCATTTGCGGTCTCCTCAATGTTTCCGTGGGTCTGGTTTCAACTTGGCTCTTGGTCGGTCAAACCCCAGAAGAATCTCGATCGCTGCGAGGATTGCGTTGGCTTGGTTTGGTTTTGATAGCGGGACTAGGCACTGTCCTTTGGATGGCTGAACCTCTTACGCGGCTCGGTGAGCGGCAAATATTCGGGGACATCGTACACGCCGTTCAATCTCCCTATCAAAGGATCTTAGTAACAAATCGCAAGGGCAATCTGAACTTGTTTCTCAATGGTCGATTGCAGTTCTCGAGTTCAGATGAAGTGAGATATCATGAGGCGCTCGTACACCCAGTCCTCGCCGCGGCGACACAAGCCCGCCACGTATTCGTTGGCGGAGGGGGCGACGGGCTCGCCGTACGCGAAATCTTGAAATGGAAGACCGTTGAATCCGTAACGCTCGTAGACATTGACTCCGCCATCACTCGGCTTGCTTCAACACAATCACAACTGGTTCGCCTCAACCGGCAATCGCTGCTGGACAAGCGGGTCCACGTCGTCAACGCGGATGCAATGATCTACCTTGCGTCAGCGAACGACATCTACGACGTAATTCTACTCGACTTTCCGGATCCCACCCAGCTGGCGCTAGGCAAACTATACACTACACAGTTTTACGCAATTGTTCGTAATCACTTGAGTCCCGCCGGTGCGCTTGGAGTTCAGTGCACTTCACCGCTCCTAACCCGACAATCGTTTTGGTCGATTATTTCGACTCTAGAAGCAGTAGGCTTGAAGGTGATTCCGTATCGAGCTTTCGTGCCATCATTTGGTGACTGGGGTTTCGCAGTAGCTAGACGTGAGTCCTTCGAATTTCCGCGCAATGTAACCTTGGTACCAATGGCAACGCTCGATCGCGACACACTACGGGAGCTGACAGTCATGCCGATTGACACCCAACGCATTCCCGCAAGAGTCAATAGCCTGAATAATCAAGCATTGGTTGCGGTTTACTTGAAGGAATCAGCTCGGTTTGAATAGTCGTTCGTGCGCTAAAACCCAGGGTTTCTTACTGGTGGCGGCTCAAATCCGCTTGCACCGCCACGGGTCGCTGCCACAGCCCCAGATCTAACCACAGAATGTCGGCTTTGAGTTGACGGCATTGGAACTGCGGTGCTTCGAGTTGCACCACCATCCGGTACGACTGGCAATTGAATTGATTCAGATACTGGCGCAACACTTGGACTGAGTTTCTCGGTTCTCGAAGGCACAACGGAATTGGCAGGCTTGAGTGATTGATGAAGCGACGAATCTCGCGTTATTATCCAAAATACGCCCCCCCCAAGAATCATGCCCAAGGACACGCCGATAGCGAGAACCCAAGGGGCTACGCGATGACCTTTGACGGTTTGATCTACCACCGTCATCTCGTCAATCGAGGCCTGCGAGGTTCGAGCCTTGTCCGCGGTCGTAGCGGGACTAGCCGATTCGTCGTCAGAGTCCGCCACGGAATCGCGGACTCCAATTGACGTCACATCATCCGCCGTGGGTCGGTATCTGGTCGCGAGCCCGCGTTCGTCGGCTAGCCGAATTGATTCTCGTACGGCTGCCCGTCGTTCTTCACCGTGACTACCCAAGAGTTCATTGACGAAACGACCAACTTCCTCGGTTCGCACGCGCGGCATCGACTGAAGCGTGACTTCTTCAAGCGCCAGCTCAAAGTCGCGCGCCGTTTGAAACCGTTGATCGGGATCGCGCGCGAGAGCCTTCATTATTATCCGTTCAAGCTGAATCGGGCAGGCTGAATTGAATACGCCGGGCGGTAAAACGGGCTGACTCGAGACGATATTGTGTAGCGTTGCGACGTCGGTCTCGCCCCGCATCGGGTGCCGACCCGTCGCGAGCTGGTAGAGCACTATCCCCAGCGCAAACAGATCCGTTCTACGATCGACAGGTTTGCCAAGCGCCTGCTCTGGCGACATGTAGGGAGGCTTGCCTTTAACTTGACCCGCATTGGTTGTCTCTGCCGTGCGACCGCCGGTCTTGGCAACACCAAAGTCGACCAATTTTACCGCGCCGTCATAACCAACCAAAATGTTCTGCGGGGAAATATCACGATGCACTAGGCCAACTTTTTTTCCATCTTCATCGACGAGCTCATGCGCTGCATGCAGGCCAGCGCAGGCATCCGTCACGATTTTTACGGCAATTTGAAGCGGAAATGGCCCCGCCTCGACCGCCGTAAAACGGACCAGACTCAGTGGTTCTCCGTCAACCCATTCCATCACCAAATAGAGGACGTCATCCTGTTCGCCCAGGTCGAGAATTTCCACGACGTTTGGATGACGGATACGGGATGCTATCCGTGCTTCGTCGAGAAACATCTGTTCAAAACGCGGGTCATCGGAAATAGTCGGAAGCATCGTCTTGACGGCTACCGTCTTGCTGAAGCCCCGCGACCCGCGCTGACGCGCGGCCCAGACTGCTGCCATTCCCCCCTGGGCAATAGGCACTAGAAACTCATAGCGCCCAACCGTTTGTCCTGGTCTTATATCCTTGAGCGTCTTCATTCGAGTGACGTGGCGCGACTCACTCGGACTACAGTATCATGCCCGACAACCCAGCATGCGAAACACGGTCGAGCCGACTGTCGACAGGAATCCGGCCCACCGGCACGGGGTCATTTCGTGATAATGCCTGCCCATGCATCGAGGTCATCTCTATTCGATACCTGCAACCTGCGCAGCATTGTGCTTGACGTGCATCACAAGCAGTTGGGCCGCCGGGGCCGCGCCTGTCGCGCCCGGCACAACCCCACCCAAGCAAGTGTCACCGGCATCGAGCCGAACTAACCCAAGTCAAATCGCCGAGCGCTCGGAACAGCCCGCAGTAGCTTCGCTCAGACAACGGGTGATTGGCCTTCAAAAAGCAAGCCTAAGTAATGGTTTGCGCGTCATCATGGATATCGAACACGACTCCCCGACAGTGGCAGTCTGCGTCACGTATAATGTAGGGTCGCGAAACGAGGCTACGGGACAGAGTGGGTTTGCACATCTCTTCGAGCACATGATGTTTCAGGGGAGCCGCCATGTGCCCAAGGGCAAGCATTTTCAGCTAATTGCCGCGCGTGGCGGCACGCTAAATGGGACCACCAGCGCAGATCGAACCAACTACTTCGAGACAGTGCCCTCTAACGAGCTTCAACTAGCGCTATGGCTCGAAGCCGACAGAATGCGTTGGCTGGATGTCTCGGCGGAGAATCTAGACAATCAACGAGCTGTCGTGAAGGAAGAATACCGAATGCGTTATGAAAACGCACCGTACCGATTGGCGCAAATAGAATTGGATAAACATATTTACGGGGGTTACCAACCTTACGCACACCCAACAATCGGCAACTTGGAAGATTTGGACCGAGCCCGCATCGACTGGGTCAAAGATTTTCATGCGCAGTACTACGTGCCCAGCAACGCGGTCCTGACTATTGCCGGTGGATTCGATCCCGATCAGGCCATGCGCTGGATACACGAATATTTCGATCCAATGGCAACGAATCCGCCGCCGGAGTTTTCCGCCGCTTCCACCCAACCCAATTCACCTCAAGAAATGCGCCTGGAGGTAGTCGATAAGAATGCAAAGACTTCGGCGTTGTTCTTCGGGTGGCGCATCATGCCGCATAAGGACGACGGTCACGCGGCCCTCGAACTCTTGACCCGATTGTTGGCAGATGGTGAAAGCTCGATCCTCTACGAAATACTTGTGCGCGAGAAAGCTTGGGCACGCAATGTATCGGCTTACACTTACGATCGCTCGGGTCCCGATGCTCTTGTAATTAATGTCGAGCTGACTCAAAAAGCCAAATTCGAGCCCGTCGAAGCCACCGTCCGCGACGTACTCGCTTCGCTATCGAAAGGCGGCCCCAAGCCTGCCCAACTGAATCGAGCGCTCCAGCGTGCCAAATCCAGTTTCGTATTCGATTTACAGTCAAATCAGAGTCGCGCAAATACATTCGGCGAATACGAAGTCGTCTATGGCGATGCTCGCCTCGTGGTCAACGACTTGGAACGACTACTCGCGGTCACCCCCGATCAGATTCGGCGCGTAACCGCCGACTATCTGGCGGCCAAGGCCCAAACCGTCATTCGGGTCATTCCAACCGAACAATCGGCAACGACGACTAAACCAGGGGCGCGACAATGAGACTCAATCAATCACTAGGGATCTTCATATTACTGAGTGCGGCCTGTCAGGGGGTGGTGGAGGCTCCAAGGCCTCCGCAACCGCCCCCACCTGCCCCGTTTCTGCCGATTCCAAGTGCGTCGAGCGAACCCAATTCTACTCCCCCCGAGGCCAATTATATTCCGCCGCGGCCATTTCCCAAGGTAGAGTCATTTGCGCTCGAGAATGGCTTAGAGGTCGATTTGATCGAACGCCATTCGCTTCCGGTCATACAGTTGGAACTCGTTGTGCAGTCGGGTTTGGCAAGTGAAGGGAGCCTTGCTGGGGCGGCCAAGATTACTCCGGAATGGCTGGAAGCCGGTGGGGCCGGCAAATGGAATAGCCAGCAATTGCGACAGTCCGTGGATGACCTCGGAGCATCCCTCGATATTAGTGTCAATCGAGATTTTTCTCGTTGGTCGATGGCGGTCACTAGCGATCGGGTCGCTCCGGCCCTCGAGATACTCGGTACCCTTGTGCAATCTCCTCGTTTCGACCGGAGTGAATTCGAAAAACTGCGACAGCGTGAGCTCGAACGAGTTCGCTCCTTGGCCCGCACCAGCGGCGCGTGGATGGCACAAATGTGGCTGCAGCGGCAGCTGTTTCGGCTACCGATAGGGGTTCATCCGTATGGCTCATACGACGTACTCCCAACCGAGCTCGAACGCCTGAGCACGGCAAGCTGTCGTGAATGGTTTGGACAATTCGTTACGCCAAACAACAGCCGATTGATTGCGGTGGGCGATGCAACTCCAGAACGACTTCGCGCTGAAGTGGAGCATTACTTCACACATTGGAAAGGGCCAGAAGTTCCGGCGTTTAACCCGCCGGTATCCGAGAACGCCGACAAATTCGAAATCTTCGTTGTCGATCGCCCGAATAGCACGCAAAGCGACATATATTTGGCCTTCCTCGGTCCGAGGCGCGATGACCCGGATTTTCCAGAGGTCGCCATCGCCCAGCAGATTGTAGGGGGAGGCGTGGCGGGGCGACTTTTCTTGGATGTTCGGGAAAAGCGGTCGCTTGCCTACTCGACAGGCGCCGGCATACAAGAATTAGCGAAGGCGCCCAGCGTTTTGTATTTTACGGCGGGCACCCAAACGTCCAAGACAGCCGAGACCGTGGGCGCGCTACTACAGCATCTGGACAAAATGGGAGAGGGGCAAATTTCGCCTTCGGAACTCGAGGCTGCCGAGAATTTTCTCGTCGATAGCATGCCGATTCGCTGGGAACAGGTGCAGTCTCTATCCGCGCAGTTTACTCAACTTCGAATCCTGGGTTTACCCTTGGACCACTACGACGTATTTCGCGATAAAGTGCACCAGGCAACCGCTGACGATGTGTCTCGTGTTGCAAGGAAGCTGTATCGACGGCAGCGATCGGTTATCGTGGTCGCGGGCGACGGCAATCTGATAGCTAAAGAACTTACCCAATATGGAGCCGTGTCACGCGTTGACCCGTCACAGAATTTCCGGCTTCGCGACCAACTAGCCCCCAAGTCGGCCAATTGAGGGCTTGGCTCGTTGACCAAGTCAGGGTTGCCTAGCAGCCCGTCCACAGGTCTGTGCATGACCTGTGGATCGACCTGTGGCTGAGCCGTGGATAGGGGGTGTGCAACTCGTGTTCAGGCATCACAAAAGTTCAGTGCCTATCCGTACTTATGGCTCAAGTAACCCATCGGTTGTGGTTTTTTCTTGCCGAACCCCAATAAGTTGGGGTAATCGGCAAAGTCCGTACTGAAAGAACTTTTCCTGATCTTGGGTGCAGCAGGTGTCGGACATTCAGTTATGGCCACTCACCCCCAAGTTGGGATTTTCTCACTGCATTGGCTGCAGGTTTCTGTTTGAGGCTGTTGATCGACGAAGTGCGAGTACCAAATTCAATGTTCTTGAGGGCTTCGTCGGCCAATTGACCTAGGGGCCATGTTTGGCGCCCGGGCAGTTGAGTCGACGATGCGTGATGTGGAGGAAGCGGCGATGGAACAAACAACGCTGATGGGTTCGGTAAAGTCGGAGGAGAGCAATGCAACGAAACCCGGTGCACAAGAAGTAATGAAACCTAGTGCACAGGAAGTGGTTGCGCCCGTCTCAACAACGAGCGGACGCACGGGCACGAAGCGTCGCAAAGGTTTGTCGATGAAACGTCGGTATACCCAACCCGGAGATGATGCATTTAGTGGAATAGTCTGGGAAAGGCGTCAGAGCGTTATCACCAACCCCGACGGCAGCATCGTGTTCAAAATGCTTGGGGCGGAAATTCCCGAGGGCTGGTCGCAACTAGCTACTGATATCGTCGTATCGAAGTATTTTCGTAAAGCCGGCCTGTTTGGCGACAAATCGCAGGGTGAAACGAGCGTTCGGCAAGTCGTTCATCGCATATCTCACACGATTCGGGCAGCCGGGGAAAAGATGGGCGGCTATTTCGCAACCAAGAAAGATGCCGAGACGTTCGAAGCCGAGCTCACCTGGCTGCTCGTTAATCAATACGGTGCCTTCAACTCACCCGTCTGGTTCAACTGCGGCCTCTATCATGAATACGGAATCGAAGGCTCGGGAGGCAATTGGTCATGGTCCGACTCGCTGGAGAAAATACACGAAACCACCAACGCGTACGAGCAACCGCAATGTTCCGCCTGCTTCATTCAAGCGGTTCCGGATGATTTGATGGGCATCTACGAGCTGATCAAAAATGAGGCGCGCCTTTTCAAGTACGGCTCGGGTACGGGAAGCAATTTCAGCTCGATTCGCGGCAAACAGGAGAAATTATCAGGCGGGGGCACATCGAGCGGGCTGATGAGCTTTCTTGAAGTATTCGATCGCGCAGCGGGCGCCACCAAGAGCGGCGGAACGACAAGGCGCGCGGCCAAGATGGTCTGTCTCGACATGGATCATCCAGAAATCGCCGATTTCGTTCAATGGAAGGTCCGCGAAGAAAGAAAAGCCAATGCGCTCATCGCGCAAGGCTTCGACAGTGACTTCAATGGCGAAGCATACAAAACCATAAGCGGCCAAAACTCGAATAACTCCGTGCGGGTCACCGATGAATTCATGCGAGCCGTCATTACTGGCTCGAAGTGGCAGACGCGGGCACGTACTACGGGAGAAGTCGTAGAAACGCTGAATGCCGGCGACCTCTGGCAGACAATTGCCGAGAGTGCCTGGGCCTGTGCAGACCCCGGAATTCAGTATGATTCCACGATTAATCGTTGGCATACCTGTCCGAATACGGGTCGAATAAACGCGTCGAATCCTTGTTCGGAATACATGTTTCTCGATGATTCAGCCTGTAATCTTTCGAGCTTGAATTTAATCAAATTCCTGAATTCGGACGGCACATTCGATATCGAAGGCTACCGTCACGCCGTAGAAATATTCTTCATGGCGCAGGAAATCTTGGTGGATTTTTCAAGCTATCCGACCCGCAATATCGCCCAGAATTCTCATGACTACCGACCTCTTGGTTTGGGATTTGCCAATCTCGGTACGTTGCTCATGGTTTTGGGCATTCCGTATGATTCGGACGAAGGCCGAGCCATAGCGGCGGCCCTTACCGCAATCCTCTGTGGTCATGCATATGTCACGAGCGCGAAAATGGCATCCACCAAGGGGCCCTTCCCCGGCTATTCCAAGAACAGGGAACCCATGTTGCGCGTTATGGCGATGCACCAAGAGGCTGCCCTTGCCATTCATCGTCAAGACTGCCCCGAGCCGCTCTGGAAAGCCGCCTGTGAAGATTGGGACGAGGCCCTAAGGTTGGGGCGCGACCACGGCTACCGTAACGCACAAGCGACGGTCCTAGCGCCAACGGGAACAATTGGACTCTTGATGGATTGCGATACAACCGGCGTTGAGCCGGACTTCGCGCTCGTCAAATTCAAGAAGCTTGCTGGCGGCGGCTACTTCAAGATCGTCAACAGCTCGGTGCCTGACGCGCTTCGCCGCTTGGGATACAGCGAATTACAAATCAGCGAGATTGTCGCATTCGTATCGGGCACCAATACCTTACTGGGGGCGCCCCATATCAATCGCAATACCCTCAAAGCAAAGGGTTTTGCGGACGAGGAGTTGCTCAAAGTAGAAGCGGCAATCCCGTCCGTATTCGACCTGAGCCTGGCGTTCGCGCCTTGGGTGCTGGGCAAAGAGGTTTACGACCGCTTGGGCGTCGATGTTCAGGCCCTTTCAAAGCACGGCTTCAGTCTCTTGCGTCACCTGGGCTTTACCCAGGCTCAAATCGACGAAGCCAACAACGTAATCGTCGGGCGTATGACCATCGAGGGCGCTCCGCATCTGCTCGCAGAACATTGTCCAGTATTTGATTGCGCCAATCGTTGCGGCAAGACGGGCCAACGCTACTTGGCGCCCATGTCGCATATTCGAATGATGGCGGCGGCCCAGCCGTTCTTGTCCGGCGCGATCAGCAAGACCGTAAATTTGCCCAATGAAGCCACTATCGAGGAGGTCCGAGATATCTACGAGGAATCTTGGAAGCTTGGGCTGAAGGCGGTGGCGCTATACCGTGACGGTTGCAAGGCTTCTCAGCCACTTTCGGCTAGCAGCTCCAGCGAATCGGAAGCACCCGCGGCTGAAACAGCCGACACGAGCGTTCATATTGCTCCCTTGGCTGCTGTACCCAGTGTTCGGCCACAAGGGCTCCGCGTTCGACTGCCAAAGAAGCGCAAGGGTTTCACGCAGGAGGCCTATGTGGGTGGCCACAAAGTCTTTCTACGCACGGGCGAATACGATGACGGATCCCTCGGCGAGATATTCATCGATATGCACAAAGAAGGTGCAGCATTTCGTTCTTTGATGAATTGCTTTGCAATGGCCGTCAGTGTTGGAATGCAGTACGGCGTGCCACTCGAAACCTTCGTAGAGCAATTCACGTTCACACGTTTTGAGCCGCACGGCGTGGTCTCAGGGCACCCCAACATCAAGTTTGCCACATCGATCGTCGATTATATTTTCCGGGTACTCGGAGTCGAATATCTGCAACGTTACGATTTTGCCCAGGTCAAACCGACCGAGGCTCCTCAACAAATCGAGGATCCTACAGGCCGGCTCCTCGAAGATCCGAATCACCCCGAGCCAGGGCCTCAATCCGATCCGGTATCGCTCTTGCCTGCTGCAGCTAGCGCGAAAGAGCCTGCGCCTGAACCCGCCGCAATGCGAGGAGGTCCTCTCGATGCTCAATTGGACGAGATGATGGGCGACGCTCCGGTATGCGATGGATGCGGCCACATCACTGTGCGAAACGGGGCTTGCTACAAATGCCTGAACTGCGGCAACTCGATGGGGTGTAGTTGAGGGACACCCCCTAGCGTTTGGGGAGTTGCGAGCGCATCGCTAACTTTGCCGAACGTTGCTCCGCGAAAAGCTAACTGTTCCAATTGAGCCCGCGCGACGACAGTCGGCCATATGACCAATGGCCCTTTTCTGCACGGCTACTCCCAGCTCCGTTGCCGCCCGCTCGACGCCCAGGTCGGCATTCTTGTATGGATTCTACCCAATCTCGTGGCCGCAAACGCGGGACCCCTAGATTTCGCGCAGCAGTCGTTAGATAGTCTGCCGTGAGGAAACTATGAAACGACCTGTGCTCACTGGCTTGGCCCTAACGTCAATACTAGCGCTGCTGCCGCTTACGTCTTGCAAGAAGGATGAACCGCCGCCGCCATTGCCGAGCGCGGCGCCGCAGGTTACTCCACCGCCTCAGCAGGTCGAACTGCAGCCCATTGCAGAAGCTGTACCGGACGCTGCAGTTGCAGCCACTGCAAAGAAGGCCACGGGCGCCAAACCCGCTTCCATTTCAGCCTGCTGCGCCGCACTGGAGCAAAATGCAGCAAGTGCTCCCGAACCCAATGCAACTTACATGAAGCAAGCCGCTGCATTCTGCAGATCTCAAGGTGGAGCCAACCCGGCCATGGTCGGTATTCTCCAAGGTATTCTCAAGACCGCCAATTTGCCTACTTCGTGTAAGTAGTCATTGGTTGCCTTAATGCTCGAAATTCGCTGGCATCGAGATAGGTTTTCTTAGTGCTGTTATTTGCCTGGACCGGGCGCCAAGCAGTCTCCTCGAGCTTTTTGTCGCTGCGGCACGCAAAGCCGCGTGGCGGAGATTCTTGACCGTCGCGCGTGTTCAATTGGGCACAAGACAAAATCAGAAATAGAGGCGCAGTTTGTCGGTGCTCCGATCGACACTATTGTCGCGCCCTGACCAGATTTCGATAGGTCACCCCTCGGGCAGCAGGGACCACCGCGAAACCTGGTCAGTCGTCTCAGTTACCACCAATAGATTGCAGCCCACTCGAAGCTTCCAGCGGTGGAATCGAAGTAGTAGTAACCGGAGAACATGGCAGGCAACGGCATAGTGCCGCAAGTCGCATCCACACCATTAACTTTCACAGTTCTCCCATCAAAGTTTGAACATCCCCAACCGTTGATGGTTGTAGAGGTACGGAAACAGTAGGCGCTAGTCGTGTTGAATGGGACAGGGCCCGTTCCGGTGGTCACTGTTTGGGCCGGTACGCAAGGCTCATTGGCGATCGCTGATGTACCCCCCGTGCTCAATTGGCCACCTGTGGCGGGAGTACCTCCAGTTGCAGGAGGAGAGCCACCGGTTGCCGCGGGCGCACCACCTGTTGCCGGTGGAGAGCCGCCCGTCGCTGGCGGAGCACCGCCTGTTGCCGGCGGAGAACCTCCTGTTGCCACTGGGGGAGAACCACCCGTTGCAGCGGGAACGCCGCCCGTTGAAACTGGAGAACCACCCGTAGCGGCTGGAGTCCCGCCGGTACTCGCCTTAGTTCCGCCAGTACCCGCTTTGGTTCCGCCAGTTGCGGGTGGAACGCCACCCGTTCCCGGCGCAGCGCCGCCCGTACCTGTAGCCTTCGTGCCTCCGGTTGCCGGTGGAGTACCGCCTGTTCCGAGAGGACTGCCCCCCGTGCTGACCGTATTCACCCCACCTGTTGCCGCGGGGGAGCCTCCAGTCGCAGAAGGCAAACCACCCGTAGTTAGAGCGCCACCGTTGCCCGACACAGTTCCTCCCGTGTTCGCGGCACCACCAATTCCAGCGTTACTGCCCCCCGTGCTGAGAGCACCACCGCTATTGCTAGTCCTTGCCCCGCCGACCGTGGCTCCCCCCTGCCCTGTATTGCTGCCATTTTGACCACCGCTACCTCCGACATCAGTGCCGCCATCTTCGGAGAAATCGATTGATCCGGGAGGAGGCAATGCATCCGAATTGGCACAAGCTGCCGTAGCAAGTAACCCCGTTAGTGTTCCGCATATCAGCCATCGGTTGCGCGACTTCATTGTGACTAACCCTCGAGGCCAAATGAACTAGTAAGCACCAACTTCACAGTGTCACGCTTTACAAGCTGGGCGTCAACCCGCCTCGCTACCTGCGAGACGGATTTCTCTAGCCTTATCCTCCCGATCTCACATGCTGAGCGCGACGTGTCGGACGTGCCCCGACAGAGACACACCGCACGAGTCATTTGCAGTGTCATCAGTATTTAGCGGCGGCTCAAACGCGAGTTTCAGGCAAACACTTGCGACATTCTGCGACAGTTTTTGGCAGCCCACAATTGCTTGTACTTATTTACCGCGAGCAATTGCAGCAGCGACCGAGCCCCACTACCAA